>CAXSIB010000268.1:0-5052 GCA_964237095.1 uncultured Actinomycetales bacterium | reverse complement strand
GTCGGGGTCTCCGACATCGCCGACCTCGACCGGCTCCGGCTCGTGTCGCTCATGCTCGGCCGGGAGATGGGCGAGGTCGCCCGCCACGGCACCACCGCGTTCGGGTCCGACCGCGAGGTGTCGGGCGAGCCGGTCCTGCGGGCGGAGCACCTGCACCGGCGGCACCAGCTGGAGGACGTCTCGATCACGATCAGCCCCGGGGAGGTCGTGGGGCTCGGCGGGCTGCTGGGCTCCGGCCGCAGCGAGACCGCGCGGGCCATCGCCGGCTCCCTGCCGCTCGACGGCGGCGACGTCCGGGTCGCGGGACACCGCCTGGCACGCCACACCACGGCGGCCGCCATCCGTGCCGGGGTGGTGATGCTCCCCGAGGACCGCAAGAGCGACGGCATCGTCCCGAACCTGTCGGTGCGGGAGAACATCGTCCTGGCCGCGTTGCCGCGGCTGTCCCGCGGCGGCCTCGTGAGCGGGGCGAGGCAGGACACGATCGTGAGCTACTTCATGGAACGGCTGAGCATCCGCGCGTCGAGCCCGGAGCAGAAGGTGTCCGAGCTGTCCGGCGGCAACCAGCAGAAGGTCATGCTGGCGCGCTGGCTCTGCCTGACCCCGAAGGTGATCCTGCTCGACGAGCCCACCCGCGGCGTCGACGTCGGGGCCAAGGCCGAGGTGCAGGGCGTCATCGAGGAGCTCGCCCGCGACGGGCTCGGGGTCCTGCTGATCTCCTCCGAGCTCGAGGAGCTCATCGAGGGCTCCGACCGGATCGTGGTGCTGCGCGACGGGCGGGTCGTCGACGAGCTGCGCGGCGCGGACGTGTCGGAGGACGCCCTGCTCGGTGCGCTGGCCGCCGAGGCCCCGGCCGTCCCGCCGGCACCGCCGGCACCGCCGGGACCGCCGGACCGATCCAGGGGGGCCGCGTGAGCGCCGAGGTCGCGGTGCGGGGCGGGATCGACACCGGCCGGCTCACGGGGATCCTGCGCGACTACGGGATCTACGGCGCGGTGGTGGTGCTGCTGGTCGTCGACACCGCGCTGCGCCCGGAGTTCCTGTCCGGCGGCAACCTCCGCGTCCAGCTCTTCCAGGTCGTCCCCGTCCTCGTGGTGGCGCTCGGCATGGCCCTGGTGATCGGGACGGAGGGCATCGACCTCTCCGTCGGCGCGGTCATCGCGCTGTCGGCCGCGTTCCTCCCGCTCTACCTCGGGTACGGGGCGTGGCCGGCCATGGCGGTGGCGCTCGTGGCCGGCGCGGTGTCCGGGCTCGCCGCGGGTGCGCTCGTCGCGGTCGCCGGCGTCCAGCCCATCGTGGCCACGCTGTCGTTGATGATCGGCCTGCGGGGACTGGCCGTCATCGTCAACGGGGCCTCGGCGAAACCCGTGGCCGACCCGACGATCGACGGGCTCGGGATCAACAGCCTGGCCGGGGTGCCGCAGATGGCGTGGATCGCGCTGATCCTCGTCGCGGTCATCGCGTTCGGGGTCCGGCGGACCACGTTCGGCCGCCAGCTGGTCGCCATCGGGGACAACCGGGCGGCGAGTGAGCTGGCAGGGCTGCCCGTCCGCCGGGTGCTCGTGACGGTGTACGTGGTCAGCGGCGTCCTCGCGGCGATCGCCGGGGTGCTGATCGTCGGCCACGGGGCCGAGGCGGACCCCGCCAACTACGGCCTGAACTACGAGCTGTCGGCCATCACCGCGGTCGTCGTCGGCGGCACCCCGCTGACCGGCGGCCGGGTGCGGGTCCTCGGCACCGTGGCCGGTGCGGTCTTCATGCAGCTGATCTCGGCGACCCTCGTGCAGCACGACGTGTCCGACTCGTACGCGCAGATCATCGAGGCCGCCATCATCTGTGTCGCCGTCTACGTCGCACGGGAGAGGCGGACCCGGTGACGGCGGCCGGCCCGGCCACCGAGGTGCACGACCGGGCGGTCGACGCCGAGGGCGAGGCCCGGGCGAGCCGGTCCGAGCGACTCACCGCGCTGGTCCAACAGCAGGGCGGGCTGGGGGTCCTCGTCCTCGTGGTGGTCGCCGCCGCGGTCTTCTCGACCGGGTTCGCCACCGTCGCCAACCTCGAGGGCATCGCGGTCGGCAACGCCTACACGTCCTTGCTGGCGCTGGGCATGGTGTTCGTCATCATCTCCGGGGGCATCGACCTGTCGGTGGGCTCGGTGTTCGCCCTCGGCGGGGTCGTGTCGGCCTGGGGATCCGGCCACGGCGGGACCGCGGTCGCGCTGCTGCTGGCGCTGGGGGTCTGCGGCCTGTGGGGCCTCGCCCAGGGCCTGCTCATCGCCCGGGCCGGCCTGGCGCCGTTCATCGTCACCCTCGCCGGCCTGCTCGGCGCCCGGGGGCTGCTGCAGGCGCTGTCCAGCGGCGGGACGACGACCTACCTCGTGCCGCAGACCTCGCACTTCCTGGACCTCGGCAACGGCACCTGGCGGCCGATCCTGACCGTCGTCGTGCTGTTCGCCGCCGGGGCCGTCGTCCTGCAGCGGACCCGGTTCGGCCAGGCCCTGTTCGCGATCGGCGGCAGCGAGAACGCCGCGCTGCTGATGGGGCTGCCGGTCCGGCGCACCAAGACCCTCGTCTACGTGCTGTCGGGGGCGATGGCCGGGCTCGCGGGCGCGCTGAACACGTCCCGGCTGCAGTCCGGGGTCACGAACATCGGCGTCGGCTACGAGCTCACCGCGATCGCCGCCGTCGTGATCGGCGGGACGCTGCTGACCGGCGGCGCCGGCTCGATCTCGGGCACGGCGTCCGGGGTCCTGCTGGTCGCCGTGATCGGCAACCTCATCGGCACCCACCTGTCCCAGTACGGGTCCTCGGCGTCGGACGCCGTCAACGGCGGCGTGCTCGCGCTCGTCGTCCTGCTCCAGACGAGACTCTCGCGCGCCCGACGACTGTGACCCCGACCGGCGACGAGGAAGCCGGTCCGGTCAGTCCTCGCCCATGACGAGACCCTCGATGGTGTGCTTCTGGGTGATCGGCACGAGGGCGTCGACGACGGGGCACGCGAGGTGGTCGCGCAGACGCTGCGGGAGCGTCTCCCAGTGGTCGCGGGTGATCGCGAGGTCGTGGTGCTCGGCGTTGTCGGCCTCGGGTCCGTCGACGCCGAGCACCAGCACCGGCCGGGACTTCTGCGAGTGGTTGGTCGTGCCGCGGTGGATGGTGAGGGCCGAGCGGGCCGAGATGTCGCCCATCCGCGGGTACTTCCGGACGGCCAGCGCCTCGTAGCGGGGCCAGGACGAGACCGGCGGGAACATGCCGTGGTCGAAGTCCGGGCTGTCGTCGAACTGCGTGCCGGGGGCGATCTCGAACGGGCCCATGTCGGTCTCGGTGTCGACGGTCGTGACGTTGAACGCCAGCGAGGTCAGCCGGTGTCCGTCGCGGGTCTCGGGCGGGCTCGGGAAGTCGCGGTGCCAGGGCTGGTCGATCGCACCGGGGAACGGGACGTCGAAGCCCACCTCGACGATCGTGTACCGCGGCCCGAGCGCGGCGTGGCAGACCGCCCGCACCCACGGGTGGTCGGCGAGCTCGACGAAGCCGCGCAGGGCCTGCGGGTGGATCTCGACGTACCACCGGTTGCGACCGCGGGTGACGGAACCGCCCTCGCGGGCGTGGGCCTCGGTGAAGGCCGCGTCGACGTCCTCGGCGAGGTCGGCGACCCACTCGCGGGAGAACGCCCCCTTCAGCCCCAGCACACCGTCGGTGTAGAGCAGCCGACGGATCTCCTCCTCGTCGTACCCCGGCACCGCGTCGCTCGCGACGTCCCCCGACCGTCCGCCCACCGTGCTGACCACGTCGACCCCCTCGTCTGCGCACCCGCATGCCGTGTCCGGGCAGTCTGCACCCGCTCCGGCCCGCCGGCCGGTGGGCGCGGTCCGGGTGCGATGCCGACGGGGGCGGCCCGGGTGCCCCCCGTGCCGCCCCCGTCGGGACGCCGCCTGCCGGTCAGCTCACCGGCGGGCGGTGACCTTCGTCCGGAGGAAGGTGCGGACCGCACGCTCGAGCACGACGTGGTGCTCGGACAGCGTGATCGCGTGGCCGGCGCCGGGCACGACCGCCGTGGACACCGAGCGGGCGTGGGTGAACAGCGCGGCCTGGTTGCTCGCCGCGGGCGGCGGGAAGAACGCGTCGGCGCCGGCCTCGACGATCAGGACCGGGACCCTGACGTCCTCCAGGTTCTTCAGGTCGACCCCGGTGGCCCGGTTGAAGTACCGGTCGTCCCCGCAGGGGTCGATGCTCACCTTGGGCAGTGCGGCCTTCGTGACCGCCGCGGTCGAACCGTTGAACAGGTTCATCGCGGCGTTGGCCGGAGCCCCGAAGGGCGTGTAGTGCCGCGCCCCGCCGGGCGTGACGCGCATGCCGCCGGCCGCGCAGGTGGCACGGGCGTAGACCAGCGAGAGCCCCGCGGTGACCGACTGGACCCGGTCGGCGTAGGCGATGACGATCAGCCCGTTGATGCCGCCGAAGGAGTACGCCTCGACCTGCACGATCTGCGACCCGTAGCTGTGGCCGGCGATCACGATCCGCTGGTAGCGGACCGGGGTGCGCCCGCCGAGGGTGTAGTGGCCGTGGCGGAGGTCCATCACCATCTGGTGCGCGATGTCCGCGCGGGACCCGACGCAGATCGCGTTGCCGTCCGGCTCGGCGCTCTTCCCGTAGCCGAGGCGGTCCACGACCACCGAGACCTGCCCGGCGCGGGCCTGGTTCGCGGCGTAGTCGTAGCCCGCGACCGCGTCGAAGTCCCAGAGGAACTCCCCGAAGCCCAGGCCGTGCAGGTAGAGCGTCGCCTCGCGCGTCGAGCCGCCGCGGATCCCGCCGGCCGGGGCCACCAGGTGCCCGCGGACGGTGTAGGTGCGCCCGTCACTCGGGCACGCGACCTTCGACCGGTTCACGTTCCGCACCGTGAAGGTGATCGGGATACTGGACACGCGGGTGGCCATCGCGACCTGGCGGGCCGTGGCGGTGGCGGTCGCGGGGGTCGTGGCCGGTGCGGCCGCGGCCGCCGGCAGTGCGGCGGCGGCGAGCAGGGCGACGGCCCCGACGGCGGCGCCGAACACCGTGC
>CAXSIB010000267.1:0-5067 GCA_964237095.1 uncultured Actinomycetales bacterium | reverse complement strand
CGGCGTCGAGGTCGGTGTCGACGACCCCGAGGGCGAGGTCGATCCCGGCCTCGACGAGCTCGGCGACCGCGTCGTACGCCGAGCTCGGCAGCCGCGAGAGCTCGAGCAGCACCGCGGCCACCCCGCTCCCGCGGAGCACCTCCAACACCGGCGGGGCGGCGTGCGACACCGTCGGATCCCCGGCGACGACGAGGGCCGCGGTGGGCCGGACGACCACCGGCACACCGCCGGCGACGGCCGCGACCGCGTCGACCACCGTGCGCAGCGCGGCCCGGGCCTCCTCGACCTCGACGGCGCGGAGTCGCCCGAACCCGCTGATCGTGGGGACGTCGCCCGCGAGGATCGACGCGAGCCCCGGGTCGTCGAGCTGGAGGACCGGCCGCGCCCCGGGGATCCGGCGGCGGATCCCGGCCACGTGCTCGGCCAGGCCGGCGGCCAGGGACTGCGTCAGCTCCCGGCGGGCGCCGTGGTCGGCCAGGAGCAGGTCCCCGCGGTTCTTCTCCAGCGCCCCGGCCAGGCTGAGTGGGCCGAGCGCCGCGACCTTCAACGGACCGCGGTAGCCGTCGAAGACCTCCTCGAGACAGTCGAGGTCCGCCGACAGGTCGGCGGCGATCCGCTCGGCGTCGCGGCCCGCGTGGTCGACCAGGCGCCAGCCCGACGGCTGGAGGTCCACCGGGAGCCCGAGCAGGAGTCCGGCGGTCCGCGCCACGGCGCCGGCGGCCGACCCGCGGCCGGGCAGCTGGGGCAGGAAGGGGAAGTCGGGCAGCTCGCCGGCGACGATCCGCGCGGCCTCCATCGGGTCCGTGCCCGGCATCGAGCCGAGGCCGGTCACCGCGACCTGCGCGAGGGCCGGGTCACCGGCCACCGACCGTCGCCACGGCCGCTCGGGGGCGGTGGGGACGGTGGTGGTCGACATGCCGGAGACGCTAGCGGGCGGCCCCGACAGGACCCCGCGCCGCGTGGGTCGCGACCGCCGGGGGCGACGACCCGGCCGCGGCCGGCCGGGTCGTCTCGACGGTCGCCGAGCCGAGCACCCGGGTGCCGTCGTAGACCACGACCGCCTGCCCGGGGGCGAGGCCCTCCACCGGGATGTCGAAGTCCACGGCGAGGCTCACCGCGTCGACGGCGCGGACGACCGCGGGGACCACCTCGCCGTGGGCTCGCACCTGTGCGTGGCACGAGGCGCCGACGGCCGGCACCGGCGCGCACCAGCGCGGGGCGGAGGCGACCACGCCGCCCACCGCGAGGGCCTCGCGGGGGCCGACCGTGACCGCCCGGGTGACCGGGGAGATCGACAGGACGAACCGCGGGCGGCCGTCGGCGGCGGGCCGGTCCAGGCGCAGGCCCTTCCGCTGGCCGACGGTGAAACTGTGGATCCCGTCGTGGCGGCCGAGGCGGGTGCCGTCGGCGTCGACGAGGTCCCCGGAGCTGTCGGGCAGCCGGGACCCCAGCCAGCCCCGGGTGTCGCCGTCGGCGATGAAGCAGATGTCGTGGCTGTCCGGCTTGGCCGCGACCGCCAGCCCGCGCCGCGCCGCCTCCGCGCGGACCCCGGACTTCGGCGTGTCGCCGAGGGGGAACCGGGCGGAGGCCAGCTGCCGGTCGTCGAGCACGCCGAGCACGTAGGACTGGTCCTTGGCCGGGTCGACCGCGCGGTGCAGCTGCGGACGCCCGTCGGCCCCGGTGACGATCCGTGCGTAGTGCCCGGTCGCGACGGCGTCGAAGCCCAGGGCGAGCGCCCGGTCCAGCACGGCGGCGAACTTGATCTTCTCGTTGCAGCGCAGGCAGGGGTTCGGGGTCCGCCCGTCGGCGTAGGCGGCGAGGAAGTCGTCGACCACGTCGGCCTTGAACCGGTCGGCCATGTCCCACACGTAGAACGGGATCCCGAGGACGTCGGCGGCCCGGCGGGCGTCGCGGGCGTCCTCGGCGGAACAGCAGCCGCGCGAGCCCGAGCGGGTCTGGGCGCGGTCCTGGGCCAGGGCCAGGTGGACCCCGACGACCTCGTGTCCCGCCTCGACCATCCGGGCCGCCGCCACCGCCGAGTCGACGCCGCCGGACATCGCCGCCAGCACCCGGCTCACGCGGCGCTCCTCACGCGGGCACCGGCTCGGGACGGCGATCGGCGGCGTCGGCACCAACGCCGCCGCCGGCGCCGACGGCACGCGCGACCGCGCGCGCGAGAGCAACGCTCTCGGCGATGACGTCGAGCAGGGACTGCACGTCGGCGGCGGTGGAGCTGTGGCCGAGGGAGAACCGGACCCCGTCCGCCACCGCTCCACCGGCCCCACCACCGTCGACCGCGGCGGCGGATCGCAGTGCGGACAGGACGTGTGAGGAGCGGGTGACCCCCGCATGGCACGCCGAGCCCGACGAGGCGTCGACGCCGCGGCCGTCGAGGGCGAACAGCAGGGCCTCGACGTCGGCGCCGGCGAAGGAGAGATAGGCGTGCCCGGGCAGGCGGTCCGGTCCCGGCGCGCCCCCGACGAGAGCACTGCCCTCGACCCGGGCGGCCACCCCGGCGACGAGGGCGTCGCGCAGGCCGGCGAGACGTCCGGCGGCCGCCGGCTGCTCGGCGACCGCGGCCACGACGGCGGCGGCGAGCCCGACCGCGCCGGCGGCGTCGAGGGTCCCCGAGCGGACGTCGCGCTCCTGTCCCCCGCCTGCGGTGCGGGCCACGACCGGGACGTCCCGGCGCAGCAGCAGCGCACCCGCCCCGACGGGGCCGCCCACCTTGTGCCCGGTGACGCTCATCGCCGCGAGTCCCGACCGGGCGAAGGACAGCGGCAGCGCGCCGGTGGCCTGCGCCGCGTCGCTGTGCACCGGGATCCCGTGTCGGGCGCAGAGCGCGACGACCTCGGCCACGGGCTGCACCGTCCCGACCTCGTTGTTGGCGCCCATGGCACTGACCACCGCGATCGACGCCGCGGCGGAGGCGAGCAGGCGCGCCAGGTCGTCGATCCGGACCCGACCGGCGGTGTCGACGCCGAGCTCGACGACGCCGAGCCCGTGAGCGGCGGCGACAGCCCGGGCGCACTCCAGCACCGCCGGGTGCTCGACCGCGGAGCAGACGACCAGCCGCCGCCGCGGGTCGGCGGCGTGGCGGGCGAGGGCGATCCCCGTCACCGCGAGGTTGTCGGCCTCGGTCGCCCCCGACGTGAGCACGACCTCGACGGGGTCGGCGTCCAGCGCCGCGGCGATCGCGTCGCGGGCCTCCTCGAGCAGCGCGCGACGGGCCCGTCCGGACCCGTGGGTCGAGGACGGGTTGCCGGCCGTCCGCAGCGCGGGGACCAGGACGTCGAGGACCGCGGGCCGCAGCGGCGAGGTGGCCGCGTGGTCGAGGTAGACCCGGGGCAGGCTGCGCTGGCCGTTCACACCCCGAGCCTACGGTCGACCCCGGGTCCACGACGGGCCATCCCGACCCGATCTCGACGCTCCGTGGTCGACCGAAAACAGAGGGTTGTCAACAGGGTCAAACCGCTCAGGTTCTCCTCAGGTCGTAGCAGTCACGACACATGCGGGAAACAACGCCGGGAGAACCTGCCGACATGGTTGCTTCGCTGGTCGCCCCCTCCACAGCGCCGCTGCGCCGTCGTTCGACGCGTCTGCGCTGGATCTCCCTGCCCTGGACCGCCACCCTCACCGACGGCGGGACCGCCGTCGTCCGGGGCGCCGCCGCCGACGACGCCGACGCGCTCGCCGCCATGATCACCCGCTGCTCCGCCGAGACCCTGCACAACCGCTTCCTCGTCCCGGTCGACCACGTGCCCCTGCCCCTGCTGCAGAACCTGCTGTCCACCGAGGTGACCTTCGTCGCCCGCGACCCCGCGGGAAAGACGGTCGCCCTGGCCAACGTGGCCGCCGAGGACCCCCGCACGGCCGAGGTCGCCCTGCTCGTCGAGGACGCCTACGCCGGTCGCGGACTCGAGGCGACGATGCTCGCCCACTGCGTCGCGAGTGCCCACCTGCTCGGCTACCGCGCGGTCGTCATCCGCGCCCTGCCCGACACGCTGTGGCCGGTGCGGGTCCTCGCCCGCCTCGGGCAGGTCCACGTCGGGCACGCCACCTCGGGCGTCCGCGTCGCCCGCCTCACCCTGACCGAGGCCGTCATGACCGTCGCCCGCGGGGCCCTGCGCACCGCCTGACCGCCCTTCCACAGGGGTGCCTCCAGCCCGGCCGGCCCGTCCACCGTCGGGCACCGGGCCCGTAGATCTGGTGGGATTGCCCGGTGCCACCCGGACTGACCCACGCCAGCGATCACGACACCTTCGCGGTGTACTCCCCTGCGGCGACCGGGGTGGACCTCGTGGTTCTCGGCGGCGACGACACCGAGCGCGCGATCCCGCTCACCGCGGACCCGGCCGGGTCCGGGGACTGGACGACCCGCCTCGAGCCGCTGCCTGCCGGCACCCGCTACGGGCTGCGGGCCACCGGACCGTACGACCCTGAGCACGGGCGGGTCTTCGATCCCGAGCTGCTGCTGCTCGACCCCTACGCGCGGGCGGTCACCACCCACCGCGACCGCCCGGTGGCCGTCGCGGTCGACCGTGAGGTCGACGCCGGCACGGCCTGGGCCGGTCACGCCCGGCCGGTGGTCGCGGCCGACGAGCGGGTCGTCGCCGAGGTCCACGTCCGCGGGTTCACCCGCCTGCACCCCGGGGTCCCGGAGGCCCTCCGCGGGACCTTCGCGGGTCTGGCCGCCCCGGCCGTGACCGACCACCTGCGGGGCCTCGGGGTGACCACCGTCGAGCTGCTCCCGATCCACCACTTCCTCGACGAGCCCCGCCTCACCGCCGCCGGCCTCGCGAACTCCTGGGGCTACAACACCGCCGCGTTCTTCGCCCCGCACGCCCCCTACTCGAGTCGTGGTGCACGGGGCGGACAGGTCGCCGACGTCCGCGACATGGTCGCCGGGCTGCACGCCGCTGGCCTGGAGGTGCTGCTCGACGTCGTCTACAACCACACCAGCGAGCAGGGCCTCGACGGCGTGACGACCGGCCTTCGCGGGCTGGCCGACGCCGCCACCTACCGCCGGGTCAACGCCGACGGCTCCGGGGCCTACCTCGACGTCAC
>CAXSIB010000266.1:0-5098 GCA_964237095.1 uncultured Actinomycetales bacterium | reverse complement strand
ACGGGGTTCGACGTCACCGCCGTCCGCGTCGTGCTCGTGCTGGCCACGCTGGCGAGCGGGCTGGGCGCGGCCGCGTACGTCGTGGCCTGGCTGGTGATCCCGGCCGCGGGCGCCGAGCACGCCGTCGGCCACCGCGCCCGCTCCGACCGCCGGGGGATCGCCCTCGTCGCCGGGCTGGTGTCCCTGCTGGTGGTGGTCCTGTTCGTCGCGTCGGTCTTCCGGGTGGGCTGGATCGGGACGCCGGCGTGGTCGCTGGCCGTCTGCCTGGCGGGCCTCGTCCTGATCTGGCGCAACGCCCCGCCGGACGAGCAGGCCGTCCTCCGGCGCCTCGTCGAGCCGCTGCGGGGGCTCACCGAGGACACCGGGATGTCCAGGACGGGCCTGCGCCTCGCGGTCGCCGCGGTCCTCGTCGCCGGCGGGCTGACCACGCTGCTGTCCGGGCACGCGAGCACCGAGGTGCTCCGCCCCCTCGGCGGGGTCGCGCTGGTGCTGGCGGCCGTCGTGGTCGTGCTCGGGCCGTGGTGGCTGCACATCGCCCGCGACATGGTGGTCGAGCGACAGGCCCGGGTCCGCGCCGAGGAGCGGGCCGAGATGGCGTCGCGGGTCCACGACTCCGTCCTGCAGACCCTCGCGCTGATCCAGCGCCGGGCGGACGACCCCCAGCAGGTGGTCGCGCTCGCGCGCGCCCAGGAGCGCGAGCTGCGGGCGTGGCTGTTCGGCGGCCGCCCACCCGGCCTGCCGGACGCCGCCGCGACGACGCTGGCGGCCGGGATCGCCCAGCTGCAGCAGGAGGTCGAGGCTCGGCACGGGGTGGCGGTCGACACGGTGGTCGTCGGGGACTGCGCGCTCGACGACGACGTGCGGGCCGTGCTGGGCGCCGCCCGCGAGGCCGCGGTCAACGCGGTCACGTGGTCCGGGGCCGACGTCGTCACCCTGTTCGCGGAGGTCGAGCCGGGCCGGGTGTCGGTGTTCGTGCGCGACCGCGGCCGCGGGTTCGACCCCGCCGCGGTCCCGGCGGACCGCCGGGGCCTGGCCGAGTCCGTCCGCGGGCGGATGGCGCGCCGCGGCGGCTCGGCGACGGTCCGCAGCGCCCCGGGGGAGGGCACCGAGGTGTCGCTCTCCATCCCCCGCGCGGCGCGCGAACGCCACGGTGCCCGGCTGTGACCGGCGCTGTGACCGGGCCTGTGACCGGGCCTGTGACCGGGCCTGTGACCGGGCGCGCGGCGGCCCGGACCCGGGTCGTCGTCGTGGACGACCATGCCCTGTTCCGGTCGGGGGTCCGCTCCGAGCTCGGCGACGGGATCGACGTGGTCGGCGAGGCGGCCGACGTCGACACCGCGGTCGAGGTGATCACCCGGACGCGGCCCGACGTCGTGCTCCTCGACGTGCACCTGCCGGGCGGCGGCGGGCAGGCGGTGGCCGCGGCGGTGCGGGCCGCCGAGCTGCCGGTGCACCTGCTCGCGCTGTCGGCGTCGGACGCCCCGGAGGACGTCATCGCGGTCATCCGGGCCGGCGCGCGCGGCTACCTCACGAAGACCGTGTCGGGGACGGAGCTGGTGGCCGCCGTGCACCGGATCGCCGCCGGGGACGCGGTGTTCTCCCCGCGCCTGGCCGGCTTCGTGCTCGACGCCTTCGCCGCGCTGCCGGCCGCGGCGGACGTCCGTCCGTCCTTCGACCCCGAGCTCGACCAGCTCACCCCGCGCGAGCGCGAGGTGCTCCGCCTGATCGCGCGCGGGCACACCTACCGCGAGATGGCGCGGGACCTGCACATCTCGGTGAAGACGGTCGAGACCCACGTCTCCTCGGTGCTCCGCAAGCTGCAGCTGTCCACCCGCCACCAGCTGACCCGGTGGGCGACCGAGCGTCGACTGGCCTGACGGCCCGCCCGCCCGCACCCTGCGTGCCGGGCACCTGTCCGGGAGCTGTCGCGACGACGCCGGGCGCCTGGGTGACGGGTGCGCTACTTACCACGAGCGGTGTTCGAATAGCAACGCTCAGCCACCGTGTCTGCCCCTCGAATGACTCTCCGGTATACGGTCGTCACGTTTGCGTGACCAACCGAACCTTTGGAGTCAGATGCGCATCTCAGCCCCGCACCTCAGCTCGGAGCACCGGAGACCGCGCCCGCAGCACCGGAGGAGCCGGCTGGGGTCCGTGGCCGTCGGGGCCGCCGTGGCGGTGGCGCTGCCCCTGGCCGCCGCCGGGGCGGCCGGTGCCGCCGTGGTGCACCACCCCTCGACCACGCCGCACCAGACGGTGCGCCACCACTACGAGGCCGACCACATGGGCTCCGGGGTCGCGGCCCGGACCCCGGCGGCCTCGCGGGTGTCCGTCCTGGCCGCCCGGGCCCTCGGCGGCGTCCCCGGGATGGACGTCTCGGGCTACCAGCAGGACGTCGACTGGCCGGCCGCGTACGCCGCCGGGGCGAGGTTCGCGGTGGTCAAGGCCACCGAGGGCGTCGGCTACACCAACGCCTACTTCGCCCAGCAGTACAACGGGTCCGCCGGGGTCGGGATGGTCCGCGGCGCCTACCACTTCGCGCTGCCGAACACCTCGACGGGAACCGTGCAGGCGGACTACTTCGTCGACAACGGCGGCGGCTGGTCCGCCGACGGCCACACGCTGCCGCCGTCGCTGGACATCGAGTACAACCCGTACGGCCCGACCTGCTACCGCCTCAGCCCGACCTCGATGGTGGCGTGGATCCACGCGTTCGTCGACGAGGTCCACGCCCGGACCGGGCGCTACCCGATGATCTACACCACCCTCGACTGGTGGACCCGCTGCACGGGCAACTCCGCGGCCTTCACCGCCGACCCGCTGTGGCTGGCCCGGTACAGCGCCAGCCCCGGCACGATGCCCGCCGGCTGGACCTTCCAGACGGTCTGGCAGTACCAGGCCGACGGGACCCTGCCCGGTGACCAGGACAGCTTCAACGGGAGCACCACCCAGCTGACGCGGCTGGCCGGGGCCGCGACCCCGGTGGTCGCCGCGGTCTCCGCGGCGCTGCCCTCGAAGATCAGCGTGGGCTCGCGGGTGACCCGCATCCCGGTGACGGTCGCCACCCGCGACCCCCAGTCGACGGTCACGGTCGCGCTGCAGTCGACGCGGACGGGACGGGTGGGCGCCACGGCGACCTTCACCTCGGCGACCCCGACCACCCGGTTCCGCGGCACCGTCTCCCTGGCGGTCGCCCGCACCGTGTCGTGGGGGGTGCAGCGGTGGGTGGTCACCGCCCCGGCGGCCTCGGCCACCGTGCGCGTCGGCGCCGTCATGCGGGCCCGCTCGGTGGTCGGCTTCCACACCGCCCGCGTCGGGAAGACCCTCTACGTGACCGGCGCGACGCGGGTGTTCGACGCCGCGACCGGGCGCTACCGGGCCTGGACCGGCCGGGGCGTGGCCGTCCAGCGGTGGACCGGGTCGACGTGGTCCACCGTCCGCACCGTGCGGACCGACGGCCGGGGCAACCTCGTCCGGGTCCGGGTGCAGGTCGCCGCGGGCCACCTCGTGCGGCTCACCGTGACCTCGGGGGCGGCGGTGTGGGGGGCCACCAGCGCCAGCCGGGTGGTGTGAACGGCTGACGGTCCGACCGGCCGACCGGACCTCTCGACCGTCCGCACCGGCTGACCGTCCGGCCGGCACCGACCGGCCGTCCGCCCGCGAGTGCGTCCAGGGCGCGGCGCACCCGCTTGGCCGAGACCGGCACGGGGGTCCCGAGGCCCTGCGCGAAGAGGCTGACCCGCAGCTCCTGCAGGTCCCAGCCGATCTCCGACCACCGGGCCCGGCGGTCGTCGTCGGGTGCCATCGCCGCCCGCAGCCGCTCCCAGGCGCCGGTCAGCTCGCCCATGACCACCGTCCGGTCGGCGTCCCGGCCGGGATCGCGCCCGAGGACCTCCAGGCGCCGGCCGATCCCGCGCAGGTAGCGCGCGAGGGCGTTGACCCGGACCGCGCCCGCGGCGGCGACGAAGCCCGGGGGGAGCAGGGTCGCCAGCTGGGCGCGGACGTCCGCGACCGTCCCGGGGAAGCGGCGCACATCGGTCGCGTCGAGGGCGCGGCGCGCGGCCCCGGCGGCGCCCAGGGCGTCCGCGACGCCCGCGGTGACCTGGACGGTCAGCTCCGGCAGGTGGGTGCGCACCGTGGCGAGCAGGCGCGTGAAGCCCGCCTGGTCCCACGCCGGCCCGCCCGCGTCGGTCACGATCGCGTCGACGGCGGCGGCCGCGCAGTCGGCGAGGAGGTCGGCCAGGCTGCCGTCGGGGTTGGCGGCCAGGGTGAGCCGCGCCCGGTTGTCCAGGCCGCGCTGGACGACCGACGCCGGGGACGGCACCCCGAGCAGCAGCAGGCGCCGGGTCCCGCGGGCCATCGCCGCCGCCTGCTCCGCCGGGGAGGCGAGCACGCGGACGGCGACGGTGGCGCCCTCGTCGACCAGCGCCGGGTAGCCGCGGGTGCTGCCGCCCGCACCGGGGACGTCGACGACCCGCGGCAGCGTCCCGACCGTCCAGGAGGTCAGCCCGGCCCGCTCGACCGACGCGGCCGCCTCGGAGATCGCCGCCCGCGCCTGCCCCCCGAAACGGCGCCGCAGGGCGTCGAGGTCCTTGTCGGTGGCCAGCGGCCGCCCGCCGTCGGCGAGGACCCGGTAGGTGGGACGCAGGTGCGCGGGCAGCGCCGCGGGGTCGAACGCGGTGACCGGGACCCGCACGCCGGACTGGCGGGTCAGCTCCCGGGCGACGGTCTCCGGCCCCGGGTCGGCGCGGTCGTCGAGGGCCGCGAGCACTGCTCTCGCATGCTCGCGGGCGGGCGCGAAGTTGCGTCGCAGCGACTTCGGCAGCGTCCGGATCAGCTCGGTCACGAGGTCCTCGCGGAACCCGGGCACGGCGGTGCCGGCGGTGTCGGGCACCCGGGTCAGCAGCGGGAGCGGGACGTCGACGGTCACCCCGTCGGCCTCGGAGCCGGGTTCGAACCGGTAGCTCAACGGCAGCGACAGATCCCCGCTGTGCCACTCGTCGGGGTAGTCGGCCTCGTCGACGGCGGCCGCCCGCTCGCCGACGAGCAGCGCCCGGGGGACGTCCAGCAGGGCCGGCTGCTCACGGGACACGGTCTT
>CAXSIB010000265.1:0-5120 GCA_964237095.1 uncultured Actinomycetales bacterium | reverse complement strand
CCTACGCCACGCCCGTCACCGGGCCGGTCGCACACCACTCTGCTGGACGCCACTGTGGTGACCGACCCGCATCTCAGGGAGCAAGCAGTGACGAAACGCGTACTGATCACCGGCTCGAGTGACGGCCTCGGTGTGCTCGCCGCCCGACTGCTGGTGGCGCAGGGACACGCGGTGACCCTCCATGGTCGCAACGAGGGGCGGGCGCGGACGGCTCGGGCCGCTGTGCCGGGGGCCGAGGCGGTGCTCGTCGGGGACTTCGCGAGCGTCGAGCAGATCGTGGCGCTGACCGGACGCGCCAACCAGCTGGGCGCCTACGACGCGGTCGTCCACAACGCCGGTATCGGGTACCGGGAACCGCGGCGGGTGGAGACCGCCGACGGCCTCGAGCGGGTCTTCACCGTCAACGTCCTCGCGCCGTACCTGCTCACCAGCCTCCTGCAGCGGCCCCGGCGGCTGGTCTTCCTCAGCTCCGGGCTCCACCACGGCGGCAGCCCGGTCCTGCTGGACCCGCAGTGGCGGTCCCGCCCCTGGGACGGGCTGCAGGCCTACTCCGACAGCAAGCTCCTCGATGTCGTCCTCGCCTTCGCCGTCGCCCGCCGCTGGCCTGGGGTGTTCTCCAACGCCCTCGAGCCCGGGTGGGTGGCCACGAAGATGGGCGGCCCGGCGGCGCCGGACGACCTCGCCCTCGCCCCGGTGACCCAGGCGTGGCTGGCTGTCAGCGACGACGCCGGAGCGCGCACCAGCGGCGGGTACTTCTTCCACCAGATGCCCCGGTCCGCGCACCCGGCCGCGTCCTCGCCGGAGCTGCAGGACGAGTTGCTCGCCTACTGCGCGGCCCTGACCGGCGTCCACCTCCGGCCCTGACCGCTGCCCGGCGCGCCGACAGCGCCGTCCGTCGCCGCCGACCGGCCACCGTCTCCCCATCAGGGCCGCAGTCACGAGGTCCCACCAGCCCGCGCACCCCGCCCACGTCGCGACCGCGCCAGCGGACTCCCAGCACCGTCCGGCGGGCGGTGGCAGCCCCACCCAGCGGGGCCTCATTCGACGCGACCGTCGCGATGACCTGTCCGTTCTGTCGCCACCACGAAGCGCCGCTCAACGCCGAAGCGATGGCTCGCCCGACGCCCAGCGACGGTCAGCGACGCGCTGACAGCCGACGCTCCAGTGACGCCGAAACCGACCGGTCCGACACCCGAGCGTGCCCGGTTCACCTCCGAGGTCATCTGACTGATGGCGGCCCTCGTACCGGCGGCGCAGGGTGCAGAGACCTCGGGAGCAGCCCGGGAACCGAGCAGGGAGATCTCGATGCCGTTCGTCAACGTCAAGCTCGTCGACGGAGTGTTCACCTCAGACCAGAAGCACCAGATGGCGGCCGCCCTGACCGACGTGATGGTGTCGTTCGAGGGTTCGGAGGCCTTCCGAGAGGTGGTGTGGGTCCTCATCGAGGAACTCCACACCGACGGCTGGCACATCGGCGGCGAACCGTTCCGGGGCCCCGCCAGCCTGATGGACCACCTCGGGCGGTCCAAGTCGATGTACGAGTCCATCGACGGGCACCCGGTGACCCGGCCCGCCCTGGCCGCCGCCGCTCCGGTCCGCGAACGCCCGCCGGCTGCGGTCGCTGAGCACAGCGCGTGACCAGCCACACCGGACCCGCCGCCGACGCCTCGGACCGCGTGCGCCCGGGACCCCGGCCAGTGGCCCACCGCGGAGTCGACTCCGGGGAGGTCGGCGGACACGACAGCGAGAGTGAGGTGTCGTTGATGCGTGCCCTCGTGCTGCAGAACTGGCGACGCGCTCGTGCTGCGATAGGTTCTCCGGCCCGACCCCTGTTCGGGAGGCTTGATCAGGCTCAGCGCGAGCGGCGCCGATCCACTCGACGCCAAGATTCGGGCAGGCGGCGCGGCTCAAGCCCGGGTGGCTTCTCGGCGGTGCTCGGTCTGGATCTGAGGACCGCGAGCGCTCCGCTGACGCTGCCCGGTGTGAGCCAGCAACGGCAGGACCCACCGGCATGACCAACGTTCGTGGTCCGCGACCGGCCGTCACGGTGGAACGCCGCACGGACGGGGTGGCAGTGCTGAGGATCAGCGTCCCGCCCCGCAACACCCTGTCGACCAGGACACTCGCGCAGCTGCGCTCGGCGGCCGAGGTCCTGACCGGCGACCCGCCCGGCGCCGTCATCGTGTGGGGAGGACCGGAGGTGTTCTCCTCCGGTGGCGACGCTGGCGAGTTCTCGCACCTCGACGCCGATGTGGGCGCCCGGATCGCCGAGGCCTTCCACGGCGCGAACAACGCGCTGGCGGCGATCCCGCACCCGACGATCGCGGTGATCAACGGGGTCGCCTCAGGCGGCGGACTGGAAGTGGCCCTCGCGTGTGACTTCCGGGTCGCCGCAGAGGACTCTCTGCTCGGTCAGCACGAGATCCTGCTGGGACTGTTTCCGGGAGGTGGTGGGACCCAGCGTCTCCCGCGGCTCGTCGGCGTCTCACGGGTCAAGGACATGATCTTTTCCGGGGAGCTCCTCAGCGCACAGGAGGCGCAGCGGATCGGCCTGGTGAACAAGGTTTTTCCGCCGACGGAGGTCTTCGACACCGCAGTGCGCTGGGCGGCGACGCTCGCGAAGGGACCGGCTGATGTACGAGGCCGGGTCAAGGCCGTGATCGACGGAGGTGCCGGGCAAGAGCTGGAAGCCGCCTTACGTCTCGAGCGGCGGAAATTCGCCGAATTGTTTCGAGCGGAAACCGCGCAGCTCCGCTGACCTCAGGGCTCCGCGGCCGAGCGGGCCTTCACGATCTTCTGCACGGTCGTGAACGAACAGCCGACCTGGCCGGCGATCTCGCGGAGGGTGAGCCCGGACCCGTGCAGCGCCAGCACCTGATCCTCGCGGGTCAGGCAGTTGCGCTACTCCGGGGTCAGCTGCGGGCGGGACCGGCGCAGGGTGCGCGCGTCGTAGCGGTAGTCGCCGTCCGCCCCGGACAGGTCGCCCGGCCCGGCGTCAGCCACCTGATCAAGGTAGCGACCCCGGCCGCCGGCGGGGGACACGCCATCCGCGACATCCTCCGGTCCGCGGACCGTGACCCGGTCCGCCGACGTCGCCCCGGACCGCCCGACGCCGTCCCGGACCGCCCACCGTCGCCGCGGTCGCCCGGCAACCGCTGGGTCACGGCCCGGCCGCCACCGCCGGAGACGATCCGGCGGCGGCCGCGGGCGGCGGCGGTCCGCTCAGCCGAGCCAGATGCAGGTCGGGTCCCCGCCGTCCCAGATGCCCGCCCGGTCCCGGAGCCGGCGCGGATGGGCGATCACGCTCGCCTGCCCCCGGCCCGGATCCGGGGACCCACCCGGCGTTGGCGCCGGCTCCGAGGACTCCCGGGAACCGGCCACCCGGTGGTCGGCGGGCAGGGACGGGCGGTCGGCTGGGATCACGGGGGACTCCACTGCTGCGTCGGGAACGGTGGACGCCGCGGCGAGCGCGAACGTGGACACCGCGGGGCCGGCTCGCGGGCTGAACCAGCCCCAGGATGACCTGGGCCGGTGAGCCGCACCGGACACGGCGTGTCGCACCAACTGCACCGAGGGTCACCTCAGCGCTCGATACCAACGATGCCCACCTGAAATGATCATGCTCGGTCAGCAGGTGAGCCGTCCCGGAGTCCGGATGACGGTTCCGCTCGCCGCACTACGAGCGCCCGCATGCCCGGCGGGGGCGGCCCCCGCCGCCCCCTCGGGACCGGACAGCCCCTGACCGAGCCGGTGGCACCGGCGCGACCGCCGCCCGGACCCCGCGGCACCGCACACCCCGCGCGGGCGCGAGTGCCACCGGTCCCCTCACCGGGTCGGGTTCGGGTCCGGGTGCGGTGCCCTGTCCCTCAGATGGGCCGACCAGATGTGCTCAGACACGCCGGAGTCGTTGACGGCGATCGGCGCGGACGCGGACGCTGCCACCAGGACAGCAGGCCCCCGCCTGCGCGTCCCCGACCCGGCAGGCAGGACACCGTCGATGACCGATCCCCAGACCCACCACGAGAAGCTCACCGCCGACGGCCGGCTGGTGGGTACCGCCGACGTGTCCACCCCGGCGTCGGGGACCCCCGCCGTCCGGTTCCACCTCGAGACCCCCGGTGCCGACCACGCCGCCGCCCGCGACCTCGTCGACACCGTCGTGGACTCTCCGGAGGTCGCCGGCGGTGACCGGCTCACCGCCGCCGTCCCCCGCGGCGACACCGACGTCCTCGGCCGGGTCCGGGAACGGTTCACCGACGTCCACACCCACACCGCCGGCGCCACCGTGATCATCGAAGCCGCCACCCGGACCGCCTCCGACCCGGACTGACCCACCGTCCCTGTGACGCGTCGCCCGCCCGAGGAAAGCGAAGCATCTGTGGTGGAAGTTGCTCTTATTCACCACGCCTGGCCGGAGCGTCAGCTGGGGATCCTGTTCGCGATTCGGAGCAGGGTGGGGAGGGTGAGTGTGGGTCGCCTCGTGTTGACCTGGGAGGTGCTCAGCTCGCGGAAGGAGTGGGTGCCGGGTGCGGTCCATTGCAGCGACAGCTGGCCTTGGTCCGCGTCGGTGTCCCGGGTGAGGGTCGCGGTCGCCGTCCCGACCCGGTACCGGCCCGGCACCAGGCTGCCTTGTGGGGCCATGAGCGCGCGCGGGCCGATCGTCAGGCTCAGATCGGGGTCGTCGGCAGCCGCGCCCCGCCATGACCGCCTCCAGCTGTCGTGGGCAGCAGCGGACTGGAACTGGGTGATCTCCCGGTAGCCGGCGGGCAGCCACGCCGGGGTCCGCAGCAGGGATCCGTCGAAGACGGTGACCTTCGGCCCCTGGAGTCCGTTGCGGAACCGGCGATGACCGAAGGACTGGGGAAGGTCGACCGTCAGCACCCTGGGGTAGGCGACGTCGGCGCAGTTCCCACCGGTCGTGCCGATGCCGACGGTCACCGTGACCAGTGCGGCCGTCTCGATGACCCGGGTCTTCGGCGCCGTGTCGCAGCCACCCCCGAAATAGGTCACGACCAGCTGCTGGCCGCCGGCGGCGGTCCGGACTCCGCTCAGCTGCGGGACCGCCGTGTACGCGACCGTCCCCGTACAGCCGGCGGCCGCCGCGGCGGCCGCTGCCACGA
>CAXSIB010000264.1:0-5134 GCA_964237095.1 uncultured Actinomycetales bacterium | reverse complement strand
GACGCCGGCCCCGGCCGCGGTGCACGACCCGGGGCTGGCGGCCCGGGCCGCGAGGCGGTCCCACAGGGCGGGCGAGGGGTGCGGCAGCCAGAGGTGGACCTCGCGGCCGGCGGCGAGCGCCCCGAGGGTCGCGAGCTGCTCGGTGCTGAGGCGGGTCGGCCCGAACAGGCTGAGGCGCGGCGGCAGGTCGGCGGCCGCCGGGTCGGCCCGCAGGCGGGCGCCCACCTCGGGTGCCCGCTCGGCCGGGCTCGGACCGAGGGCGTCCCGAAGCCGCCGCCACAGCTGCGGCTGCCACGCGAGGTCGCCCGGGACGAGGTCGAGTGCGTCGGTGTCGCGCCCGGCCGCCCAGTCCCGGAGCAGCTCGGGCCGGTCGGATCCGTAGGACGCGAACAGGCCCGCCAGGTGCGCAGCCGTCGCCCACCGGCGCCCGCGGCGGTGGTCCGCCGCACCGGCCGCGCCGACCACCTCGACCGCCCCGAGGTGCTCGGCGAGCAGCCCGCTCCACGCCTCGCCCGACCTCAGGGACGCGTCGATGACGTCGAGCAGCGGCCACACCAGCCGCTCGGCGTCCCACGGGTCGTCCTCGCGCGCGACCGCGACGGCGAGCAGGCGCCCGATGCTCGGGAAGTCGACCCCGGAGCAGATGCCGTCGCCGCCCGGACCCGCACCGAGCACGTGGGACAGCCGCTGCACCAGCCACCGCTCGACCCCGCGCGCCGGGACCGCGACGACCTCGCGGGCGAAGGGGTCCGCCGGCGGTGTCCGCAGGAGCTGCGCGAGACCGTCGGCCAGGCGGTCGGCCCGCTCGGCCCGGTGGAGGTGCAGCACGCCACCTTCCTACCTCCTCGGCCGCGGCCCGGCGTGACCCCCGCCGGGGTCAGGCCCTGCACAGGGGCGTCCCGCGATCGTGTCCCCGCCGGACGGCCGGTCCCCCCGACCCGCCGCCGAACCGGATCGGGGTCCGCCGTGGTCGTGCTGCTGGTGCTGGGCGGGCTCGCCGCCGTCGGCGTCGCCCTGTGGGTGCTCGTCATGGGTCGGCTGCGCTGGCTCGGGCTGCGGAGCCGCCGGTCGGCGGCCGTGCTGGCCGCGGCGTCACTGGCCCTGCTCGTCTCGGCGGTGGCGGTCGCGGGTCCGGGCGCGGCGGCCGGGGCGGCCGACGCGACCACCCCGACCACACCGGCGAGAACGACGACGACTGCGGCGGCGGTCACGGCGGCGGCCCCAACCCCGCACACGGCCACCGCGACCGCGGTCCGGGCCCGACCGCGGCGGACCGGGCCTACGCCCGCCACCCGGGCGAGGACGCCCGCACCCCGGTTCCGGGCCCCGACGCCCGTGTCCCGCACCGGGATCCCGACGCGCACCGCCGCGGCGCCGACGGCGGCCGCGCCGGCGGCTCGCGCGGGCACCGCCCTCGCCGCGCTCGCCACCCTCGCGGTGAAGGGCCGGGCGGCGAGGACGGGGTACGACCGGGCGGCGTTCGGACCGGCCTGGGCCGACGTGGCCGGTGACGGCTGCGACACCCGCGACGACGTGCTGCGCCGCGACCTCACCGACATCGCCGTGCGCAGCGGCACCGACGGCTGCGAGGTCGCGACCGGCGTCCTCGCCGATCCCTACAGCGGCACGACGATCTCCTTCACTCGCGGGGTGTCGACCAGCGCCCTCGTCCAGATCGACCACGTCGTGCCGCTGTCGAACGCGTGGCAGACCGGGGCCGCCCGCTGGAGCGCGACCACCCGGGAGGCCTTCGCCAACGACCCCCTCGAGCTGCTCGCCGTCGACGGCTCGCTGAACGAGCAGAAGAGCGACGGCGACGCCGCCACCTGGCTGCCGCCGAACCACCGGATCCGGTGCGCCTACGTCGCCCGCCAGGTCGCGGTGAAGGCGCGCTACGCGCTCTGGGTGACCCCGCCCGAGCAGGCCGCGATCGCCCGGGTCCTGGCGTCCTGCCCCGGTCAGGCGCTGCCCACCGAGGCCGGCTCGACGCCGCCGGCGCCCGACGGCGCCACCCGGGTCGCGCCCGGCGCCCCCGCCCGGACCGCGGCACCCGAGGCGACGCCGACAACGACCACCATCGCCACCGCCGCACCGGTCCCGGCCGCCGGGCTGGACCCGCGGTACCCGACGTGCGGCGCCGCCGAGGCCGCCGGCTACGGGCCCTACCGCCGCGGGGTCGACCCCGAGTACGCCTGGTACCGCGACGGCGACAGCGACGGCACCGACTGCGAATGAAGCCCGCCGGCGGCCGCGGGACGGCGATCATCAGCAGCAACTGCTGATCGCCGCGTCGCGGGAGCGGGTCCGGGCCGCTCGTCAGCCCGTCGGGAGCACCCAGTAGTCCTCGGTCGTGACGCGGGCGAAGCCGAGGGACGTGTAGAGGCCGAGGGCGTGCTCGTTGTCGACGGCGACCTCGAGGGTGACCCGCCGGACCCCCTCGGAGCGCAGCTGCCGGCACACCCGGCGGAGCGCGTCGCGGCCGATGCCCCGGCCCTGCCACGCCGGGTCGACCGCGAACCCGTAGACCCCGCCGGTGTCGCCGTCACGGGTGACGCGCAGGGTCCCCACCGGGACCGCGCCGGCCGGACCCGCGTCGGACCCGGACGCCGAGTCCGGCCCGGATCCCGACCGATCGAGTGTGATCACCAGTGTCCGTGTGGATCCGGTCGACAGCCGCTCCTCGACGTCCCCCGGCGGCCAGCCGAACGCGACGGTCAGGAGGCGGGTCAGCTCGGGCACGTCGGCGGTGCCCGCGGCCCGGACCGTGACCCGCGGGTCGGCCGGGCCGTCGGCGGGATCACCCGCCAGGGCGAGGGCGTGCTCGGAGTGCTCGAGGACGGCACCCCGGCCGCGCGCGAACCCCGCCCCGCCCGGGGAGTCCCGCGGGGTCACCAGCAGGGCGGTCGCGTACCCGAGGTCGCGGCCGAGCGGGAGCGCGGTGTCGAGCAGCGCGGTGGCGATCCCGCGCCGGCGGGCGTCCGGGTCGACCATGCCGGCGATCTCCAGCCCGCCCGCCCCGAACGCGTACAGCCCGGCGAAGCCGACGAGGCGGTCGGCGTCCCACCACAGGACCTCGGCGCCGACGTCCCCCTCCGCACCGCTGGTCCCGTCGGTGTCGCCGGATCCGGCGCCGCCCGAGCCGGCCCGGGCGGCCGCCCGGTCGCCCCGCTCGCGCAGGACCCCCCACTCGAGCTTGAGCCGGCCCCCGTCGGCCTCGACGGTCCGCCGTTCGAGGTCGGCGAGGGCACCGAGGGTGTCGGGGGACAGGCCGTGGGTGACGTCGAGCACGCAGTCACTGCACCACGAGGGTCAACCGGATTCCGGCGCCCGGACCGCCGGTCTCCCCCCGTGCTGATCGATGCACCGGGCCCCGGCTGAGCCTGGGGATCAGTGCGTGGGGAACGTGCCCGCGTCGATGTCGGCGCCCACGTCGACGCCCACGGCCTCGACGTCACCGTCGCCGGCAGCGGCGCCCGCGCGCCCGGTGTGGTCGGGGGTGACCGCGCCGGGCGCCGGCTGCACCTGGTCGCGGCCGCGGTGCTTGGCGTCGTAGAGGGCGCCGTCGGCGGTGCCCAGCAGACCGGCGACGGAGGTCGCGGCGTCCGAGGTCGCGTGGCCGATGCTCACGGTGACCGGCATCCCGTCGGTGACCACGTCCCAGCGCTCCGCCGCGACGACCCGCCGCGTGCGCTCGCAGATCGCGTGGGCCGCGGCGGGATCGTCGCCGGGCAGCGCCAGCAGGAACTCCTCCCCGCCGAGGCGGGCGGTGAACCCGGGCTCGGCCACGAGGTCGCGGAGGACCTCGCCGAGCCGGGCGAGCACCGCGTCACCGGTGCGGTGGCTGCGCTCGTCGTTGATCCGCTTGAAGTGGTCGACGTCGACGATCGCGACGCTGAGGGGGCGGCCGGCCGACTGCGCGTCGCGCAGCAGCACCGGGAGGACCCGGTCCAGGTGCCGGCGGTTCCAGAGCCCGGTCAGGGCGTCGCGCTCGGCGAGCTCCTCGAAGGCGGCGCTGCGCTGGTGGGCCTGCTCGGTCTCGTAGAGGGCCTGCAGGGACAGGCCGCGGGCGTCGGCCTCCCGGTCGCGGACCTGGACCCAGGTCGCGTAGGAGACCGAGAGCGCCTGGTAGGCGCCCGCCTGGTCCCCCGCCTCGGCCAGCAGCCGCGACTTGTCCATGGTGGCCATCGCGGTGACCTCGGGCAGGGCCCGCTCGGCGGCGATCGCCTCGGCCCGGACGACGAGCTCCAGGGCCGCGTCGGGACGGCCGCGGCGCTGCTGGATCCGCGCCATCGTCAGCAGCGCCTCGGGTGCGGCCCGCACCTCCGCCTCGGGGGTGCTCGGGTCGACCAGGACCAGCCCGACCGCCTCGGCCCCGTCGAGGTCGCCGGTGTCGAGCAGGATGCAGGCGATCGTGTCCAGGATGGTGGAGCTCAGCCGGATCCCCGCGGCGTCGGAGACCACCCGCATCCGGGCGACCAGCGGGAGCGCCTCCGCCGCGCCGCCGTGGTGCCACAGCGTCCAGGCGTAGTTGTTCAGCACCGACAGCAGGAGGTGGGGGTTGCCGACCCGCTCCGCGTCGGCGAGCACCGCGTCGAAGACGGCGATGTAGCTGTCGTCGCGGGTCAGCTGGGCGTTGAACACGGCGAGGGTCATCCGGTGGTCCACCACGAGGTGCGGCGGGGCGTCGGGGGGCAGCAGCCGCACGGCCTCGACCGCGTGGGCCAGGGCGTCGCCCATGGCGCCGATCCGGTCGAGGCTCCACGCGATGATCGCCTCGCTGCGCGCGGCCACGACGGCCTCCCCCTGGGCCCGGGCCCGCAGCAGGATCGTGCGCGCGGTGTCGACCGCGTCGTGGACGTCGGCCGTGCGGCGGCTGGCGCCGTCGGCGAGGACGAGGCGTGCGCGGCCCGCCTGGCTCGACAGGTCGTGCTCGAGCGCGGTGCGCAGGACCGCCCGCGCCTGCTCGGAGAGGTCGGTGCGGTCGGTCGAGCGCCGGCACTCCAGCTCCGCGAGGCGGGCCTCGAGGGCGTCCACCAGGGCCGACCGCTCCGCCGCTCGGGCCGTCGCCGCGGCGTCCGCGGCCGGCGGACCGACATCGTCGGCCGCGGCGCTCGGACCGGCCGGACCGGCCGCC
>CAXSIB010000263.1:0-5150 GCA_964237095.1 uncultured Actinomycetales bacterium | reverse complement strand
CGCCGTGCGCCCGACCGGACCGGGCGCCGGCGCCGGGGCCGGGGCGGGCGGGCTCGCGGCCGGCGGGCGCACCGGGTCGTCGACGCTGATGCCCATGTCGGTGGCCAGCCCGGCCAGGCCGGTGGCCCAGCCCTGCCCCACCGATCGGACCTTCCAGCCGTCCCCGCGCCGGTACAGCTCGCCGGCGAGCATCGCGGTCTCCGAGCCCTCGCCGGCCACGTCGAAGGCCACGAGGTCGGCGCCGGTGGCCGCGTCGACCACCTCGACCCGCAGCCCGCGGACGGCGGCGAACGTCCGCCCGTCGACCGAGGCGACCACGGCGACCGTGTCGACCCCGTCCTCCACCGCTCGCAGGTCGACCTCCACGGTGTCGGTCCGGCGCGGGCCGGGCGCGGACTTCCCCGCGTGGTGCACGGCCCCGGACGCGTGGGTCGGCTGGTTGTAGAAGACGAAGTCCGCATCGGAGCGGACCTTCCCGCGGGTCAGCAGCAGGGCGGCGACGTCGAGGTCGGGGGCGCCGCTGCCGGCGTCCCAGCTCAGCTCGACCCGCACCCGGCCCGCCGCCACCGCCGTGTTCGCGCCCTTCGCCAGTACCTGTCCGGTCACCCTCGCCCCACCCCGTCCGCCCGCCCGCCGGCGGTCACCGGCGGCCCGGTCCCATCAGACACCGCCGCCGACCCGGCTCCCGCGTCCGACCCGGGCCCGGCCCACGCCCGGCCGGACGCCGACCGGCCACGGGGCGGCTGCCGGGCGGCCGCCGGGCCCACCAGACAGACCGTCCGGTGGTCGTGCGCCTCGGTCGACCTCCTCGGCGGCGGACCGTCACCGACACCCTGGATCTCCGGTGATCCGGCCCGGACAGGCCGGATGTTTGGATCATGGTGGCCGTGCTCAGGACAAACCGCCTAGAGGTGGATGACGAAGCGTCTAGTGACAACGCCGGTCCGGCGCACAGACTCTGTGCTCGTGGGAGACGACCGCACCCAGGAGGCCGAGCGACTCGCGTCACTCCGGTCCTACCGCATCCTCGACACCGACAGCGACGAGGCCTTCGAGCTGCTGTGTCGACTCGCGGCCATCGTCTGCGGCACACCGATGGCCCTGATCAACCTCCTCGACGAGCAGCGCGTGTGGTCCCTCGCCGCCTTCGGCCCGCCGCAGCCCCGGGAGACCCCCCGGGAGGAGTCCTTCTGCGCCGAGGTCGTGACCACCCGGGCCCCGGTCATCGTGCCGGCCGCCCGCGCGGACGAACGGTACGCCGGCCGCTTCGGAGTCGTCAGCGAACCCTTCGTGCAGGCCTACGCCGGGGTGCCGCTCGGCGGCCGCGACGGGCTGCCGCTCGGGGCGCTGTGCGTGGTGGACTCCGAGGCCCGCTCGTTCGACGCCGACCAGGTCGCCCTGCTCGAGGGCCTCGCCGAGCAGGCGTCGGCCCTGCTGGAGCTGCGGCGGATCCGGCTGCTGCTCCTCCCGCTCGCCCCGGCGGCCGGCCAGGTCCGGCCGCGGACCGACGACGGCGCACCGACCCCGGCCGGACCCGGTACCGACGCCGAGGCCGACGCCCGCGCGTGGGACCGGCTGATCCGGGGTGCCGACCGGGACCCGTCCGCCGCACTGCGGGCGGAGTCGCGGCTGGCGGAGCTGGCGGGCCTGTCCCGCCTCACCAACCGCGAGCTCGACATCGTCGGCCGCCTCCTGCACGGCGACCGGGTCCCGGCCATCGCCGAGACCCTGTTCCTCAGCCAGAGCACCGTGCGCAACCACCTCTCCTCGGTGTTCGGCAAGCTGCGGGTCAGCTCCCAGCAGCAGCTGCTCGACCTCCTGCGCGGCCAGGACCGGACCGCCCGACCCACCGGCTGAGCACCCGGCCCACCACGCGGGATCGGGCGAGCCGGACCGGGGACCCGGCTCAGAGGTCCCCGCCGCCGTGTGCGCCGCCGGCGGCCAGCAGGTCCGCGAGGGACCGGGCGACGTCGTCCGGGCGGGGGGCGGTGCCCCGCAGCAGGTCGGCGGCGAGCAGCACGGCACCGACGACCGGCGGGCCCGGGGCCAGCTCCGCGCGGGCGTCGGGGTGCAGCTCGGACAGTCCCGCGGCGACGCCCCGGTCCAGGGTCCGGCAGCCGGCGCGCAGCAGGCCGCCGCCGAGCAGCAGCGGGACGTCGGTCAGGCCGACCCCGAGCCGCTCCGCCGTCGCCCGCAGGAGCGCGACCACCTCGTGGGCCTGGCGCGCGACCAGTCGCTCACACACGGGATCCCCGTGGTCGGCGCCGCTCAGCACGAGGCGGGCGAGCTCCGTGAGCCGCGACTCCGGCAGGAGCCGGCGGTGCACCGCGAGGGTCACCTCCGACGGCTCCCCCAAACCGAAGTGGCCGGTCACGTCGCGGCGCAGCCGGGTGGCCGGCCCGCGCCCGTCCTCGTCCCGGCACGCCGCGGACAGTGCCTCCAGCCCGAGGACGATCCCGCCGCCCCAGTCCCCGGACAGGCGGCCCAGGCTGGGGAAGCGCACCGAGCGGTCCCCGGCGAGCCCGACGCAGTTCATGCCCGCGCCGGCGACGACGGCGATCCCGCGGTGCCCGGGGGTCCCGGCGCGCAGGACCGCGAACGTGTCGTTCCAGACGGCGTGGCGCTCGGCGTGCCGCCAGTCCGCGGCGGCCTCGAGGTGGTCCTGCTCGAACGGGAAGTCGACCCCCGCGACGGCGTGGGCGGCCGCGGCGAACCCCGCGTCCGGGGGGAGGTCGGCCGTGCGCCGCGCCTGCCGGACGAGGTCGTCGACGAGGCGCCAGGTGCCGGGGTAGCCGAGTGCCTGCGGGGACCCGCCGGGGCCCTCGGCGAACCCGAGGACGCGGCCGGCGGTGTCGGCGATCGCGACGTGGGTCTTGGAGTTCCCCACGTCGACCCCCAGCAGCAGCGGGGATCGCGGCCCGCCGGTCACGACCGGGCGGCGGCGACCACGTCGCTGGCGGCGAACCGCGGCAGGTACGGCGCGCTGGTCGCGAGCAGGCGCGGGACGAGGTCCGCCACCAGCGGCCACTGCCCGATCAGCGGGTGCGCGAGCAGGGCCCGGCGCAGCAGCGACTCGTCGCCGGTCACCGCGGCGCGCGCCAGCAGCCGCTCGTAGGAGGTGACCGCCGCGATCCGGCCCGCCATGTCCTCCACGACCGGCGGCTGCGGCAGGGGCACCGCTCCGTGTTCGTCGACCCGGCACGCGACCTCGATGACGTCGTCGTCGGCGAGCCCGGCGACCGTGCCCTCGTTGCGGACGTTGACGACGTGGGTGGCACCGTCCCCGGTGACCAGCGACGCCAGCAGGGCCACGGCGGCCTCGCTGTAGTAGGCGCCGCCGCGCAGCTCGAGCTCCGGCGGCCGCTCGACCAGCGCCGGGTCGGCGTACTTCTCGAGGAGGCCACGCTCGACCTCGGCGACCACCTCGGCCCGCGGCCGGGACCGCCGCTGCTCCTCGACCACCCGGTCGTGGTCGTAGTAGTAGCGCAGGTAGGACGAGGGGATCGCCCCGAGGTCGCGCATCAGCTGCGGCGGGAACGGGGTCTTCGCGGTGACCTCGGCCATGCGGTCGGCGAGCACGGTCGGGAGCACGTCGACGCCGTCGAGCAGGATCCGCCGGATCCACGAGAAGTGGTTGAGCCCGACCGGGTCGACCTGCACCCGCTCGGGGGCGGCCTGCAGGAGCCCCGCCGCCCACCGCTGCTGGCCGATCGCGAAGTTGCACAGGCCGATGGCCCGGTGTCCGGCGTCGAGCAGGGCCCGGGTGACGATGCCGACCGGGTTGGTGAAGTCGATGATCCACGCACCCGGTCTGGCCCGCGTCCGGGCCTCGTCGGCGATCTCGAGCACGACGGGCACGGTGCGCAGCGCCTTGGCCGCCCCGCCGGCGCCGGTGGTCTCCTGGCCGACGCACCCGCACTCCAGCGGGAACGTCTCGTCGCGCAGGCGCTGCGCCTGGCCGCCCACGCGGAGCTGGATGAGGACGGCGTCGGCGTCGGTGAGTGCCGCGGCCCGGTCGCCGGTCAGCGTCAGCTCGACGTCGAGCCCCTGGTGGGCGAGCATCCGGGCCGCGAACGCCCCGACCACCCGGAGCCGCTCGGGGTCCGGGTCGAAGAGGGCCAGGGCGTCCACGTCCAGGGCCTGGCGGAAGTGGCCGAGACCGGACACCAGCTCCGGGGTGTAGGTGGAGCCGGCCCCGATGACCGCGATCTTCACCGGCTCACCCCTTCACCCCGGTGAGGGTGACGCCCTGCACGAACGCCTTCTGGGCGAAGAAGAACACCACCACCACCGGGATGACGAAGATCATCGTGGCGGCCATCGTGAGGTTCCACTCGACCGAGTGGGCGGTGCGGAACGACGCCAGCGCGATCGACAGCGTCGACCAGCTGGGGTTCGAGCCCAGGTACAGCAGGGGGTTGAAGAAGTCGTTCCAGGAGTAGAAGAAGCTGAACAGGGCGACCGCGGCGATCGCCGGCCGGACGAGGGGCAGGAACACCGTCCACAGCAGCTTCAGCTCACCGGCGCCGTCGATCCGGCCGGCGTCGAGGTAGTCCTGCGGCACCGTGAGGAAGAACTGGCGGAGCAGGAAGATCGAGTACGCGTCACCGAAGAAGCTGGGGACGATCAGCGGCGCCGGGGTGCCCGTCCAGTGCAGGTGGGCGAACATCACGTACAGCGGGACGACCGTCACCTGGGGTGGCAGGACCATCGCCGCGATGAAGACCACGAACAGGGCGTTGCGGCCGCGGAAGCGGAACCGCGCGAGGGCGTAGGCGACGGGCACGCTGGACACGACCGTCCCCAGCGTGGCCAGCACCGCCACGAACACCGTGTTGACGAAGTACCGCGCGAGCGGCGCCGCCTGGAAGACGTCGTGGAAGTTGTACCAGCGGAACGGGTGCGGGACGATCGCCGTCGTCAGCACCTGGTCGGTGGTCATCAGCGACGTGCCGACCACGAACACCAGCGGGGCCAGGAAGATGATGAGGACGACGATCAGCAGGGCGTGCCGGCCGACCGCGTCGAGGAGCCGGCCCCGCAGGGCGGAGTCGCGCGCGCCCCGGCTCCCGCGGGACGTCGGGGCGCCGGCCGGCGCCCCGGTGGTGGTCACAGCCACGGCCTGCGCCATCTCAGTTGCCCTCCGCCTC
>CAXSIB010000262.1:0-5160 GCA_964237095.1 uncultured Actinomycetales bacterium | reverse complement strand
TCGCGCTACCGCGGTGACTTCGAGGAGCGGCTGAAGAAGGTCCTCAAGGAGATCCGCACCCGCGGCGACATCATCCTGTTCATCGACGAGCTGCACACCCTCGTCGGGGCCGGGGCCGCCGAGGGCGCGATCGACGCGGCCTCGATCCTCAAGCCGATGCTTGCCCGCGGGGAGCTCCAGACCATCGGGGCGACCACGCTCGACGAGTACCGCAAGCATCTGGAGAAGGACGCGGCCCTCGAGCGCCGCTTCCAGCCGATCCAGGTCGCGGAGCCGTCGATCGCGCACACGATCGAGATGCTGAAGGGCCTGCGCGACCGGTACGAGACCCACCACCGGGTGTCGATCACCGACGCCGCGCTGGTGGCCGCGGCGCAGCTCGCCGACCGCTACATCGCCGACCGGTTCCTGCCCGACAAGGCCGTGGACCTGATCGACGAGGCCGGCTCCCGGCTGCGGATCCGCCGGATGACGGCGCCGCCGGACCTGCGCGAGTTCGACGACAAGATCGGCGCGGTCAAGCGGGAGAAGGAGTCCGCGATCGACGCCCAGGAGTTCGAGAAGGCGGCGTCGCTGCGCGACCGGGAGAAGCAGCTGATCGCGGCGAAGGCCGACCGCGAGAAGCAGTGGAAGTCCGGGGACATGGACGTCGTCGCCGAGGTCGACGAGGAGCTCATCGCCGAGGTCCTCGCGACCGCGACGGGCATCCCGGTCTTCAAGCTGACCGAGGAGGAGACCGCGCGCCTGCTCCGCATGGAGGAGGAGCTGCACAAGCGGATCATCGGCCAGGAGCAGGCGATCCACGCCCTGTCCCAGTCGATCCGCCGCACCCGCGCCGGCCTCAAGGACCCCCGCCGCCCCGGTGGCTCGTTCATCTTCGCCGGCCCCACCGGCGTCGGGAAGTCCGAGCTCTCCAAGGCGCTCGCGGAGTTCCTGTTCGGCGACGAGGGCGCGCTCATCCAGCTCGACATGAGCGAGTTCTCCGAGAAGCACACGGTGTCGCGGCTGTTCGGGTCGCCCCCCGGGTACGTCGGCTACGAGGAGGGCGGGCAGCTCACCGAGAAGGTGCGCCGCAAGCCGTTCTCCGTGGTCCTCTTCGACGAGATCGAGAAGGCCCACCCGGACATCTTCAACTCGCTCCTGCAGGTGCTGGAGGACGGTCGACTGACCGACTCCCAGGGCCGGGCGGTCGACTTCAAGAACACCGTGATCATCATGACGACGAACCTCGGCACCCGGGACATCGCCCGCGGCAGCCTCGGGTTCATCCAGAACGACGACGTGGCCGGCTCCTACGACCGGATGAAGAACAAGGTCTACGACGAGCTGAAGACCCACTTCCGCCCGGAGTTCCTCAACCGCGTCGACGACGTCATCGTCTTCCCGACGCTGTCCAAGCCGGAGATCGTGCAGATCGTCGACCTGCTCATCGCCAAGGTGGACGAGCGGCTCAAGGACCGCGACATGGGCCTCGAGCTGACCCAGGCGGCGAAGGACCTGCTCGCCACCCGCGGGTACGACCCGGTTCTCGGGGCGCGGCCGCTGCGCCGCACCATCACCCGGGAGATCGAGGACCCGTTGAGCGAGAAGCTGCTGTTCGGCGAGCTCAAGGCCGGGTACATCGTCCTGGTCGACGTCGTCGGCGAGGGCAAGGAGGCGAAGTTCACCTTCACCGGTGAGCCCAAGGTCGCCCTGCCCGACACCCCGGCCGAGGCCGAGGCGGTCGTCCTGGTCAAGGGCACCGGGCCGGCCGAGGGCAGCACCGCCGGCGACTGAGCCCCACCGCCGCCGCGTGCGGCGCGCCACCTGCTCGTCCCGGACGGGGCGGCTCCTCCGGGAGCCGCCCCGTCCGGCGTCCGGTGGCGGGGTCCGCGGTGGTGTCAGGTGGCGGGGTCAGGCCCGATGTCGTGACCGTGGTGGACGACGTCGTGCAGCACGTACCGCGCGAGGGTGTCGACCGTGAACGTCGAGCCGTTGCTCCGGACACCGGTCCGCGACCAGTCGTCCGGGCCCACGCCGTCGAGGCGCCCGGCGAGCGCTCCCGCCGCGGCGGTGAGCTCGTCCGCCACCCGCGCCGGGTCCTGCGTGCCGTAGGAGTCGGCCGTGGCGGTCGCGTCCTGGTCCCAGTCGGCGAACCGGGCGTCGTCCTCGGCGAGCATCAGGCGGAAGCGGCCGTCGGCGATCCGGCACACGTCGCGCACGTGGGCGCCGTACTCGAGCACCGACCAGGTCTGCGGCGACGGCCGGCCCCGGACCGCCGCCGGTGACCCGGCCAGCGCGGTCCGCCAGCCGGCGACCTCGGCCCGGAGCAGGCCGGCGACGTCGCGGCCGGTGAGCGCCGCCGCGTCGTAGCCGCACTCCGGGCAGGGCCGCGCGAGGACCCAGGTCCAGTCCTTGCCGTCCGGCTCGGTCGCCGCCGGCTCCGGCGCGGTCGCCGCCGGGTCGTCCCCGTCCCCGCTCACGGCGTCCCCCGCCCGAGATCGGTGAACCACGGCGGGACGGGGGTGCCGTCCAGGGCGGCGGCGACCGCGGCGCGGGCGGCCACCGGCCCGACCAGGTTGCCGCAGCCGCTGTACCCGCCGACGGCGTACAGACCGTCCTCGACCCGCGTGCACAGCGCGCGGCCGTCGGCGGTGAAGCCGGCCGACGCGGCCCACCGGTGGGTCACGGTGACGCTGTCCGCGGCCGGTCCGGCGAGGCCCCGGGCAAAGGTGTCGATGTGGTGCTGGACGGTGTCGGTCGGGTCGGCGTCGACGGTCCACTCGGTGTCCAGGGCCCGGTCGCGCCCGCCGCCCACGAAGAGCCGGCCGTCGGCCCCCTGCTGGGCGTAGTCCCAGCCCCAGCGGGTCGAGACCGCGCACGGCAGCCGGACGGGGACGCCCGGCGCCGTCATCAGCATCTGCAGCCGTCCGGTCCGGACGTGGCCGGCGAGCGCGGGCAGCAGCACCTCCAGCCGGCCGTCGACGGCGACCACGACGACGCCGGCGGTGACGGTGCCCCGGTCGGTGGCGACCCGGCCCGCCCCGACGTCCAGGACGCGGGTCCGCTCGTGGAGGCGGACCCGCCGGGCCGGGGTCCGGTCGACGATCGCGGTCGCCGTCGCCACGATCCGCCGCGCCGGGTTGACCCGGGCGTCGTCGGGGACGAGGAGCCCGATCCCCAGCTCGCCGTCGTGGTGCTCGACCGCGACCCCAAAGCGCCGGAGCTCGCCCTCGTGTCGGGCGCAGTCGTCGACCTCCCCGGGCGAGGCGGCCAGGCGCAGGCAGCCGTCGCGGAGCACGACCCCCGGCCCGAGGTCCTCGGCGAGGCGGTCCCGCTCGGCGGCCGTGGCCCGGTAGAGCCCGACCGCGGCCTCGGCGCCCCAGGACCGGCTCGCCTGGTGGAGGTCGCGGGCACCCCCGGCCGACAGCAGACCGCCGTTGCGCCCGGCCGCCCCGGCGGCGACGCGCCCGGCGTCCACGCCGAGCACGGTCAGGCCGCGGTCGAGCAGCTCCTGCACCGCGGCGAGGCCGCTGCCCCCCAGCCCCACCACGCAGGCGTCCGCGGTGGTGTCACCCGACAGGGGCGCGAGTCCCGGCCAGTCCGCGACGACCGGGTCGAGGTCCCACCCCACGACACTCCCGAGGCTGCTCACGACGTGAGCCTCCCACGGCGCGGCACTGCTCTTCGCCTCGACGTAAGCTTGTAATCACGTAATCGAGCAGAGGACCTGACATGACGGACGACACGAAGACCACGGACGACAGCGGACCGGCGGGCAGTTCGACGACCGGCGGCCCCGCGTCCGGCAGCACCCAGGTCCTCCGGGCCTGGCTGGCCGGGCGGCTCCCCGAGGACTGGTTCGTCGGTGACCCCGAGACGGTCGTCGACCGGGACGAGGTGAGCATCGTCGGCACCCTGCCCCCGGTGACCGTCGAGGGCGACGCGATCGCCCGCGAGCAGGCCGAGATCGGGCGCGTCCAGCGCTTCCGCGAGGAGACCCGCGAGGTGCGCATCGCCATCGCCCGGGAGATCGAGCACCGGTTCGGGCGGCGCGTCGCCTGGGGGGTGGAGGTCGGGGACACCCGCGAGGTCTTCACCAACCTCTCGGTCCCGACGATGACCCGGCTGCGCCAGCCCGAGCGGATCGTCCTCGACACCCTCGTCGACGCCGGGGTGGCCCGCTCCCGCAGCGACGCCCTGGTGTGGTGCGTCCGCCTGGTCGCCGAGCACTCCGAGAGCTGGCTCGCCGACCTGCGGACGGCCCTGCAGGACGTCGAGCGCCTCCGCGCGAACGGCCCGACCACGGCCTGACCCCATCGGTCGCACCCGGGCACGGCGGCACCGGGTCGGGACGGGTGGGGCTTCTGAGCCACCCCAGCCGTCCCACCGGTCCCGACCCGTCGCCGTCGTGTCCGGTCGCGGGCTCGGCGGCCGGGTCTGGGGGGAGGTGCTCGTCGGCGGACGCTCCACGGAGTGGAAGGCTCAGCGGGTGGCCCTCACCGTTGCCCGCCTGGAATCCACCGAACTGTTCGTCGGCATCGAGACCGACCCCGTCCCCGCCGCCGGCTCCGCCGCGGCGGCCGACCCCGCTCCCGGCGGTGTGCCGGCCGCCGACTGCCGGCAGGTCCTGCGGGTCCACCTGCGCGGATCCGAACCCGGCGAGGTCACCGTCGTCGTGTCCGGCGCGGCGACCGGGCAGGCCACGGCGGCCGGGGACAGCCGGGAGGTCGAGGTCGCGGTCGACGTGCCGGCCGGCGCCACGCCCGGGACGGTGCTCGACGTCCGCGCCGCCGTCCTCGACGCCGCCGGCACCGAGCTGTCCGCCAAGGACGGCACGCTGACCGTCGCCGAGACCGGCTGGACGATGTGGATGGTCTCCCACTTCCACTACGACCCGGTGTGGTGGAACACCCAGGCTGCGTACACCAGTGAGTGGGACCTCCTGCCCGACGCCCAGGAACGGCGCAGCCGCGACCAGATGACGGGCTTCGACCTCGTCGACGCCCACCTCGACATGGCGCTCGCCGAGCCCGAGTACACGTTCGTCCTGGCCGAGCTGGACTACCTCAAGCCCTACTGGGACTCCCGCCCGCACCGCCGGGCCGCGCTGCGCGACCTGCTCGCCGCCGGCCGCGTCGAGCTGGTCGGGGGCACCTACAACGAGCCGAACACCAACCT
>CAXSIB010000261.1:0-5169 GCA_964237095.1 uncultured Actinomycetales bacterium | reverse complement strand
GGCGTCGGCGCCCGGGCGTGCACCCTGAACCGTGTGCCCCTGCTGGAGAAGGTGGCCGAGCAGGTGTCGGTCGCGTGGACGGGGGCCGACGCGGCGGCGGGCACCCCGGTCACCGCGGTGACCGCCCGGTACCCCGGCTGCGCGGTCGGCTTCGTCCTCGTGGCGAGCGGCCGACCGGGTCGGCCGTCCACGTTCGGCGTCGAGGTCCTCCGGGCCTACGGGACGTGCACCGGCCGGCCCCGCGCGGTGCGGGTGTCCACCGACGGCCTCGACCTGGTCGCCCCGGTCCGCCACGCCCGGGTCGGGCCCGTGCGGACCGGCCGGTCCGCCTCCTGACCCGAGCCGGCGGCCCCGTCAGGACCGGTGATCACTAGCGTGGACGGGTGACCCCCGACCCGGCGCGGCTGACCCCGGCCCAGCGGGCGGTCCGGGCGCGGGCCGACCAGCTCCGCGCGGCGGAGGCGGCGGGCCGACGCCGGCGGCGGCTGGTGGTCGCGGGTGGCGGGGTCGCGGCCGTGGTGGCCGCGGTCCTCGTGGTCGTCCAGGTCACCGGCGGCGGCGGGAGTCCGCGGGAGACCGTCCCGCCGGGGGTCGGCGCGGGGCAGGCCGACGTCCAGCCCGCGGCCCTGGTCGTGACCAACCCGACCTCGATCCGCGGGGTCGTCGCCTACGACACGGCCGGCTGGCCCACGGCCAGCCACGACGGCCCGGCCGCCCGGGCCCTGCACCACGCCCACGTCACCGGCCCGGTGACCTACGCGGAGGCGCCCCCGGTCGGCGGGGACCACAACGCGGTCTGGATGACCTGCGGCACCTACGCCGCGCCGGTCCCGAACGAGCGCGCGGTGCACAACCTCGAGCACGGCGCGGTGTGGATCACCTACCGGCCGGGCCTGGCGAGCAGCGAGGTCACCGCGCTGCGGGCCTTCGCCGCCGGCCAGTCCGACGTGGTCGAGACCAGCGCGGCCACCGGACGCATCGACCAGCACTCGACCTACGTCGACCTCTCGCCCTACCCGGGGCTGTCCAGCCCGATCGTGCTGACGGCGTGGGGGTACCAGCTCGCGGTGGACTCCCCCACCGACCCGCGGATGCAGGCGTTCGTCACCACCTTCCGGGCGAGCCCGACCTACACCCCGGAGTACGGCGGCGCGTGCGGCGGCGGCCTGGGGACCCCGCTGCACTGAACCTCCGGCCGCCCCTCGGCCGTCCGCGCACGGTCCTCCCGCCGGCCGTGGGTCAGCAGCAGTCCTCGCCGCGCCACGCCGCCCGGCCCTCGCGGAGGGCCCAGACGGCGAGGGCGAGGGCGATCACGGGGTCCACCCACGACCAGCCGAGGACGGCGGTCGCGGCGAGCCCGAGCAGCACCGCGGCGGCCTGGGCGGCGCAGAGCAGGTTCTGGGTGCCCTCGCCGGCGGTCGCCCCGGAGCCGAGCACGGTGCCGAGCCGGCGCTTGACCACGCCGAGCGCGGGCATGGTCGCCAGGCTCGCCGCCGTGACCACGACCCCGAGGACGGTGGGTCCGGCGGTGTGGCCGGTGAGCAGGTCGCGGACGGCCTCGACCGTGATGAACGGGGCCAGGAGGAGGAAGGACACCGCCACCGCCCGCTGTGCGGCGCGCTCCGCGGTCTCCGACCGGGTCCGGGTCCCGGTGAACCGCCAGATCACGATGACCGACGCGAGGGCCTCGATGACCGAGCCGAGCGCCCACCCCAGCAGGGACACCGATCCGGCCCGGATGGCGGCGACGAGGCCGAGGACCCCCTCGGCGCCCATCCAGGCCAGCGACAGCCACGACAGCGCCCGCGCCGTCCGCGCGGCCCGCAGCCAGGCCGGGGACCCTGGAACCGGACGGCCGTCGAGCCCCGCGAGGCCCGCAGCGTCCGGGGAGGCGCAGCACCCGTCGGCGCAGCCGGCGTCAGCGCGATCTCCGGTTCCCGGGGTGGGCGACACCGGGCGGCGGGGCAGCAGGGGCAGCAGGGGCAGGGTCGCGGGCATCAGTGGGTCCCGTCCTCGTGGTCGCCGTGCCCGGCCGGCTCGAGCTGGAACGTGGAGTGCTCGACGTCGAAGTGCCCGAGCAGACACTGCTGCAGCTGGTCGAGCATCCGCGGGGCGTGGCCGTCGGTGAAGCAGTCGTCCTGCACCACGACGTGCGCGGACAGCGTCGGCAGGTTCGACGTGACCGTCCACACGTGCAGGTCGTGGACGTCGGTGACGTGGTCGGTGTCCAGCAGGTGCCGGCGGATCGCGGGCAGGTCGATCCCGGCCGGGGCGCCCTCGAGGAGGATCCGTCCGGAGTCGCGGAGCAGCCCCACCGAGGCGTGGACCATCAGCGCGACGACGACCAGGGAGGCGATGGGGTCGGCGCGGGTGGATCCCGTGGCCAGGATGACGATCGCGGCCACGACGGTCGCGACGAACCCGTACAGGTCGGTGACGACGTGGCGGTAGGAGCCCTCCACGTTGAGACTCGACCGGTCCGCCCGGGCCAGTACCGCCGTGGCGGCCAGGTTGACCGCGACCCCGACGAGGGCCACGACCAGCACCGGCCGCCCCGACACGGCCGGGGGGTGCACGAGCCGGCGGACCGCCTCCACCGCGACGATCCCGGCGACCACGAGCAGGGTGATGCCGTTCGCGGCGGCGGAGAGGATCTCCGCCCGCTTCCACCCGAACGTCCACGACCCGGCGGCGGGCCGGGCGGCCAGGGCCAGCGCCCACAGGGATCCGGCGATCGCCCCGACGTCGGACAGCATGTGGCCGGCGTCGGAGAGCAGGGCGAGCGACCCGGCCGCGACGGCGACCACCACCTCGGCCACCATGAACGCGGCCAGCAGCACGAGGGCGGTCAGCAGCGGCCGGCGGTCGGCGCCGGGCACCACCCCGTGCCCGTGGCCGCCGTGCCCGCCGCCGTGCCCGCCGTGGCCGTCGTGGCGGTGGCCGCTCACCCTCCGGTCCTCTCCGGGTGGATCGCGGCGGTGTGCCGGGTGTGGGCGAGGGCCAGGTCGAGCAGCAGCCGGACGTGGGCGTCGTCGAGGCGGTAGTAGGCCATCCGGCCACGGCGTGACACCGACACGACGCGGTGCGCGCGCAGCAGGCGCAGCGCGTGGCTGACCCCGCTCTCCGACATCCCCGCCGAGGCGGCCAGGTCGCACACGCAGAGCTCCCCGGCCTCGAGCAGCGCCACCAGCAGGCGGAGCCGGCCGGGGTCGGCGAGCAGGCCGAAGACGTCGGCGGCGTCGACCACGTCGGTCTCCGGGGGCATCACCGCGCGGACGCCCGCGACCTTCCCCGCGTCGACCAGGCGCAGCCCGCATGCGTCCAGCTCCACCGGCTCACCCATCACGACCTCCACGTCTGAACGAACGTTCAGGTGAATGGAAGCACAGACCTCGGCCGGGTGCGTCGCGCGGCTCAGGTCCCGGTCAGGTCCCGGCGGTCATCGTGCGGGTTGCGCACGGGTGGGGTCCGACCGCGGACCCGTCCGTGACCGCCGGTCGGATCGGGGGGGCGAGGGTGTGAAGGCGTTCTGGGACGAGCTCGAGCCGCGCAGCCGGCTGGACGCCTCCCGGGCGGCGACCGCTCTCCTCCTGCTCTGCGCGGTCGTGACCGGGGTGTTCGGCGTGGTGACGCCGCCGCCGGGCGGGATCGGCGACGAGGTGGCCGCGCTCGGGGTCCCCGTCGTGCTCGTCGGGTTCGCGGTGGCGCTGTACCGGACCACCGGCAAGGGCCCGAGCCTCGTCTGGGCCGCGGCCCCGGTGGCCGGCGTCATCCTCGTGACCGTCCTCGACGCGGCCACGTCGGACGCGTCCGCGGCGGGCCAGGTGTTCTTCTGCATGCCCATGCTGTACGCCGCCTCCAGCCTCCGATCCCGGGTGGCCTACACCGTCCTGGTACTCGCCCTCGCCGGCGACGCCACGGTCACCTTCGCGCTCCTGTCCCCGGTCCGGGCGCTGACCGACCTCTGCTACGTCGGGGCCACCCTCGCCGCGATCACGGTCCTGCTGGTCCGGGCCGGGCAGCAGCAGGACCGCCTGACGACCGAGCTGCGGCGCCAGGCGGCCATCGACCCCCTGACCGGGCTGGTCACGCGCCGGGTGCTCGACGACGCCGCGGACGCGGCCCTCGCGAATGCGGCCGGCGGGGGCGGCACGGTGCTGATCCTGGCCGACGTCGACCGCTTCAAGACGATCAACGACACCCACGGGCACCCGACGGGGGACGCCGCCCTGGTGCACGTGGCCGCGATCCTCCGCGGGCACTGCCGGGCCGAGGACGTCCTCAGCCGGCTCGGCGGCGACGAGATCGCCCTGCTCATCCCGGGGTGCACCGCCGAACGAGGGGTGGAACGGGCCGAGGTGATCGCCACGGCCGTCCGGGACACCCCGCTGCCGACCCTGGACGGTCCGATCGACCTGTCGGTCAGCGTCGGGGTGGCCCACGCCGACCGGGACGCCGCCGATTTCCGGACGCTGTACGCCCACGCCGACGCGGTCCTCTACGACGCGAAGCGACACCGGCCGGGCCACGTCGGCCGGACGGTCCCCGACCGCGCCGCCGGGCCCGCGCCCGTCCCCCTCGAGCCCGTCCTCCTTGCGACCGTCCCGGTCGCGACCGCGCCGGTCGCCGTCGCGGCGGCGCTCGTCGAGGCCGCGACCAGCTGACGGCGGCGCGGCGCAGCCACCGCGGCGCCGGGCCGTCAGCCGCCGTGCTCGGTGCGGGGGACCGGGACCGTGACGAGGGTGAAGCTGACCGGGACCGCGTCGGGCGGCCGCCGGTCGGGGTGACCGACCGGCCGTCGCTCGGCCAGCGGCAGGAGGATCGCCGACCAGGCCCGCAGCACCTCCGCCAGCTCGTCGGGGGTGAGGTAGAGCAGCCCGCCGGTGGCGCCGGCGAGAGGCGCCCACCGGGGGTCCTCCTCACTGCGTCGCTGCTGCCACTCGACCAGCTGTGCCGCGGCCCGGTCCACGTCGTGGCGCTGGATGAAGTCGGCCGGGGCCCGCGCCGCGGGCTCGGTGGGGGTCAGGTCCATGGAGGTGGCGGTGACCCGCCACGGGTGCTCGCGGCTGTCGTGGGCGTCGGCGCGTTCGATGAACCCGTACTTCGCGAGCTGTCGGAGGTGGTGGCTGGCGAGGGCGTGGCTGATCCCGAGCTGGCGGGCGGCGTCGG
>CAXSIB010000260.1:0-5217 GCA_964237095.1 uncultured Actinomycetales bacterium | reverse complement strand
GTCGGGCGTGGTACTCGGTGGTGCTCATGGCTCACCTGTCTCGGATCGGGTCACGTTCACCGAGGGCAGGGAGCGGGCCAAGGCCTTCGGCGTGTACGGCGCCATCGGCGGCGGCGGGGCCGCGGTCGGGCTCGTGCTCGGCGGTGTCCTCACCGAGTACGCCAGCTGGCGCTGGTGCCTGCTGGTGAACATCCCCGTCGCCGCGATCGCCGCGCTCGCGGCGATCCCGCTCATCAAGGAGAGCCGCGCCGAGGGCAACACGACGTACGACCTGCCCGGTGCGGTCACCGTCAGCCTCGGGCTCGCCCTGCTCGTCTACGGGTTCACCAAGGCCTCGACCGACGGCTGGACCGGGACGGTCACCCTGGTCTGCATCGCCGCCTCGATCGCGCTGCTCGCGGCGTTCGTCCTCATCGAGAGCCGGTCGGCGCACCCCCTGCTACCGCTGCGGATCCCGCTCCACCCGACCCGCGGCGGGACCTACCTCGCCTCCCTGCTCGCCGGGGCGGCCCTGCTCGGCGGCCTGCTGTTCCTCACCTACTACTTCCAGGTCAGCCTGCGGTGGAGCCCGCTGAAGGCCGGTGTCGCCTCGCTGCCGCTGACCGCCGGCGTCCTCGTCACCGCGGCCGTCGTCTCCGGCCTCGTCACGCGCATCGGGGCGAAGCCGCTGATGACCGCCGGCCCGCTCGTGGCCGCCGTCGGGCTGGCCCTGCTCACCCGCATCGGGCTGCACACCAGCTACGCGACCCACGTGCTGCCCAGCCTGCTGCTCATCGGGATCGGCCTCGGCCTGCTGTTCGTGCCGCTGTCCAACGCCGCGCTGGTCGGGGTGGCCGCGCACGACGCCGGGGCGGCGAGTGCGCTCGTCAACGCGACCCAGCAGGTCGGCGGCGCCCTCGGGACCGCGCTGTTCAACACGATCTACCGCGCCGGGGTGGCGAGCTTCGTCGCCGCCAACGGCACCGGGGCCGCCGTCGAGGCGGTCGCGCTCATCCACGGCTACAAGGACTCCTTCGCCTGGGCCGCGGTCGCGATGGTCGTGGCGGCCCTCGCCGTGGTCGTCCTGGTCCGGGTCCGCCGGTCGGACCTCGCCGCGACCGCCGACCCCGTCGCCGGCCTGGGCTGACGGGCCGGGTCACCTGATCGGTGCCGTGGCGGCGGTGCCCGACGGGGGAGCGGTCCGCGGTCAGCAGACCGGAAGCCTCCCGACACCGCAGCACCCGCACCGACGGCCCGCTCGCCCGGGCCAGCTCACCCACGTCCCACGACACCAGCCGGTCAACGGGGGTGTCCGTCTGCGGAACGGGAGGGGCTGACACCGTGTCAGGACTGAGCCCGCCATCGCTGTCCACCCGGCAACGACCATGACGGGGCTCGCCGCTCGGCCGACCGTGACGTCTCGTTGGCCGATCCTCGGGTTCTCGCGACACCCCGGCGGCGTCTCGGCCGATCGCTGTGAATCGCATCGATACATGGCCCGGGTTCCCGTGGCGCTCCGCGGCCGGTCACGGGCCGAGGGAGAGGAGAAGGAGCGCTCGACTGGCGGCGTCGACGACGTCGGTGCGGGTCGAGTGGGGCGGGGGGTGGATCGACCGTCAGGGTTCGACGCAGTAGTGGACCTGCGTGTCCTGGGTGACGAATCCGGCCCTCTCGTAGACCCCGAGGTCTCCGTTCGATCCATCGGCATCGACCCTGACGCTGGCCCGTCCGTAGCCCTGGTCCTGCGCGGCTCGAAGGGTGTGCGAGACCAGGGCTTCGGCCACCCCGTGCTCCCGATACCTGGACCGGGTGGCAACGACTCTGAAGTAGGCGTCACGGACGCCGGTCGCCGCCGTCTCCGCCTCCCACGAGACGACCAGGAGCACCCCGGCCGCTGTCCCGGTGCCGCGGTCACGGAGCAGGACGCTCAACTCGGGCCGAAAGTTGGCGTTCGTGGCCCAGAGCTTCCACTCCTCGGCGCTGACCTGCGACCTGCCCAGCGCGTCCCGGGCGTCGTTGGTGACCGAGCGGAACTCCTCATCGGTCTCGGTGGTGTGACCCTCGACCCGCAGGCCGCCCGGGACGGGGGCGTCCAGGATGGTGGTTCCGAGCGGATGTCGCAGGTGCCGACTCCACCTCGTCGCCGTCATGCCGGCCGCGCGGTACAGGGCGACAGACCCGTGGACGTGGTCTCCGTAGATGGACTCGACGACCAGTCGGAGCGTGGGGTGATGGAGAGCGTGAAGCACCTGCGCGGTCGCCAGCCCGTGCTGCATGAGCGTCGTCCCGAGTCCCCGGCGACGACGGTCGGGGCGGACGGCGCCGGCCGCGTGCACCCGGTGGACGACCTCGGCGGTGGGTTGGTGGTGGACCGCCGAGAAGCCCAGCATCGTGGCCCCGTCGAACACCGCCAGAGTCGACGTCGGCAGATCCTCGAACGGTGAGTCCAGCTCCTCGGTCGCGTCCTGCTCGGTGTACCGCCCCCACACGTGGTCCGCTGCATCGACCGCGTTCAAGAGGTCGGCCAGCGCCGCGCCGTCGGACACGGTCAGCGGGCGCCAGACACGGTTCACTGATTCGTCCGTCATGAGTTGCTCACCATATCGAGGGTGGCGCCTACGGCAGACCCCTTCAGGTCGCTGCGGTGGCGCGAGGCACGTCACTCACGCCTCCGCAGACGAACGATCGTGAGACGAGCTTCGGTGCGTCCCACACCGCCGGGGACCGCTTGGTGGCCGGGGTCGCAGTCCGAGGAGCCCGTTCACGGGCCGCTTCCCGGCGTCGATCGCGCGGACCGGGACCAGGACCAGGACCGCGACCAGCACCAGGCCCAGAGCTCCGGTGAGGTGGATGGCCAGCGCCATCGACACCCCTCCAAACCGATACTCCCGCTCGTCTTCACTCACGGCAACGACCCACCGAGGGCGTGACCGGGCCGGCGGTGACGACGGTGGGCTCGACCCGTGTGCATCGGGTGGGTTGAGGGTGGAGCTCGAGGCGACCACCGCGGCCCGGGCGGCGGCGGTGGACGTTCGCCGGTACCGGGCTGCTGACCGGGCAGCGGTCGTCGCGGTGGGGCGTCGGCTCACGACCGAGATGGCGAGCTGGCGAGACCGGGCCGCCGCCGCCGCCGGGGCCGCCGCGAGCTGGGTGGTGTCCTCCGTCGACCAGGCCGTCTCCGACAGTCGAGCCGTGTTCGGCGCCGAGGACCGGGGCTCGCCCTGGGCCGGGCCGTCACCGACACCTCCGGAACCCGGTGGCAGCACACCGACCACACCGCCGACCCCCGCTGCTGCCCGCGACGGTCGGGCTCATGCAGGCACCGCCGGTATAGCCGCCTGGCTCCTGCGCCCGGCCCGCCTCCACCACGACGGCCCCACCGCACCGACCCTTCCCGGGCCCGACCGACCATTCCCGCGGCACGCGAGAGGAAGCCCGCCACGCCTACGGCCGCAGCAGAACCTCTGACCAGCCTGGGCCGGGCTCAACCGCCGGCTCGGGGCACCACCCCGCCTGGGGTGGACAACGGGCGCTCGTCCCCTGCCACCGGCCGATTGCCGTGACGCCGCCGCAGGAGGAGGTCGTGGCGCCGCCATCTGGTCGGAAGCGCCGGAAATGGCTGCACCGAGCTGAGATGGTCGGTGCAATCCAACGGCCCGCCGTTCGGTCGGGCGTCGGAAGGTCCGGCAATCGACCGCGAAGCGCGGCGACGGAGCGGCGCGCGGACCGTGGTGGCACGGGTGGGGACCGGCCGGTCACTCCACCCGTGGCGGGTGGCCGCCGGCGGTGGACAGGTCGCGATGGTCGGCCTTGACCCTGTACATGGCGGTGTCGGCGTCGCGGAGGAGGGCTCCTGCGTCGGTGCTGTGGGCGGTGAGGGCGGCGACGCCGACGCTGACGTCGAGGCTTCGCCCGCCGGTGTCGGGCAGCGGTCGGGTGACGGCCCGGGTGAGGCGTTCGGTGAGGCTGGTGACGTCGTCGGCGCTGAGGTCCTCGGCGAGGATGACGAACTCGTCGCCGCCCACCCGGGCGACGGTGTCCATCACCCGGACCTGTTCGGTGAGGCGGCCGGCCACTTCGACGAGGACCGTGTCGCCGCGGTGGTGGCCGAGGTCGTCGTTGACCGCCTTGAAACCGTCGAGGTCGCAGAACAGGACCGCACCCGCGCGTCCGGTCCGCCGGGCCCGGTGCAGTGCCTCGGTGATGCGCTCGTCGAGGGCGTGCCGGTTGAGCAGCCCCGTCAGGGGATCGTGGCTCGCCCGGTGGGCCAGTTCCTGCTCGGCGCGGCGCCGGGCGGTGATGTCCTCGACGAGGGTGATCGCGTGCGGGTCACGGTCCGACGACCGGCCCACGACCGTGGTGGTGACCGCGACCCACACGGTGGTCCCGTCGGCGCGCAGGTACCGCTTCTCGGCCCGGTAGCTGTCCCGGGTCCCCGCGTGGGCCTCGACGGCGGCGGCCACGTCGGCGTCGACGTCGTCGGGGTGGGTGATGTCCGTGGCCCGGCGCATCAGCAGCTCGGCCGCGGTGTACCCGGTGAGGTCGCACAGGGCCTGGTTGACCCGCAGATACCGGGTCTGCTGCCCCGGTCGGAGGTCGAGGACCGCCATCCCCATGGAGGATCCCTCGAAGGCGAGGCGGAAGGACTCCTCGCTGACCCGCAGCCGGTGCTGCTCGTCGCGGAGGGACTGGGCGAGGCGGGCGTTGTCGACGGCGATGCCGGCGTGGGCCGCGAACAGCTCCAGGCGCATCCGCTGGAAGTCCGCGGGCCGCGACCCGTCGTCGGGGCAGTCCACCGACAGGACGCCCACGAGCTGCCCGGCCGGGGCGTGCAGGAGGACGAAGAGCGCATCGAGGGGACGCCAGGCCCCGGGGGCGGACCCGGCCGGTGGTACGGCGGCGCCCGCGGCCGGGGGCACCCAGTGGGTGACCATGTCCGCGGTGAACCGGTCCGCGGGCACGAACCGCAGCGGTCCCCACGCGTGGGCGTGGGCGAAGTCGAGGTCGAACCCGTCCGCGGTGACCCTGCGGCTCAGGACCGCCGCCCGGGCGTCCGGGGGGCCGGCGACCGCGACGGCCTCGAAACCGCCGTCGGGGTGGCGGTAGTAGAGGGCCGCGACCGTGAACCCGACCCCGGCGACGACCCCGTCCACGACCGCCTGGAGCGTGGACGCCAGCGTGGGCTCACAGTTGAGCCGAGCGATGACCTCGTGCAGCCGGCGCACCGCGGTGAGGTCG
>CAXSIB010000259.1:0-5223 GCA_964237095.1 uncultured Actinomycetales bacterium | reverse complement strand
TCAGCGCCGGCGTCATGCAGCAGGTCCACCCCTCGCTCACCCACGCCGGCGGCGGGTCGCTGGCCCCCGACCCGTCCGACCCCAAGGGCATGACCCCCATGGTCCGCCAGTTCGAGGTCGGCATCCGCGTCGCCAACCCCGCCGCCGACCCCACGGCCGGCGTCGGCGTGTCCGCCGCCCCCGGCTCCGGGGTCCGGGTGACCGTCCCGCTCACGCCCGGGTCGCGGGCGACCCCGAGGATCCCCGCCAGGTAGGCCCCGGTGTGGCTGGCCGGCACGGCCGCCACCGCCTCCGGGGTGCCCGCCGCGACGAGCAGGCCGCCGCGGCCCCCGCCCTCGGGACCCATGTCGATCACCCAGTCCGCCGTCTTGATCACGTCGAGGTTGTGCTCGATGACGATGACCGAGTTCCCGGCGTCGACGAGGCGGCCGAGCACGATGAGCAGCTTGCGGATGTCCTCGAAGTGCAGGCCCGTCGTGGGCTCGTCCAGGACGTAGACCGTCTTCCCGGTCGACCGCCGCTGCAGCTCGGTCGCGAGCTTGACCCGCTGGGCCTCCCCGCCCGAGAGCGTGGTCGCGGACTGCCCGAGGCGGACGTAGCCCAGGCCGACGTCGGTCAGGGTCGAGAGGTGGCGGTGGATGACCCCGATCGGCGCGAAGAACTCCGCGGCCTCCTCGATCGGCATGTCGAGGACCTCGGCGATGGTCTTCGCCTTGTAGTGCACCTCGAGGGTCTCCCGGTTGTACCGGGCGCCGCCGCAGACCTCGCACGGCACGTACACGTCGGGGAGGAAGTTCATCTCGATCTTCAGCGTGCCGTCGCCGGAGCACGCCTCGCAGCGCCCGCCCTTGACGTTGAAGGAGAACCGGCCCGGCAGGTACCCGCGGACCTTGGCCTCCTCGGTCTCCGCGAAGAGCCGACGGATGTGGTCGAACACCCCGGTGTAGGTGGCCGGGTTGGACCGCGGGGTCCGCCCGATCGCGGACTGGTCGACGTGCACGACCTTGTCGACCTCGTCGAGACCGGTGATGCGGCGGTGGCGGCCGGGGACGGCGCGGGCGCCGTACACGTGCTTGGCGAGCGCGGTGTAGAGGATGTCGTTGACCAGCGTCGACTTGCCCGAGCCGGAGACCCCGGTGACCGCGACGAGGCAGCCGAGCGGGAACGCGACCGTCACGTCCTGCAGGTTGTGCTCGGTGGCGCGGTGGACCACGAGCTCGCGACCGGACAGGGGGCGGCGCGACGGCGGGATCGGGATCGACCGGCGGCCGGACAGGTACGCCCCGGTGATCGACTCCTCGCTGGCCAGGAGGTCCTCGACCGAGCCGGAGACCACCACCCGCCCGCCGTGCTCGCCGGCCCCCGGGCCGATGTCGACCACCCAGTCCGCGATCCGGATCGTGTCCTCGTCGTGCTCGACCACGATCAGGGTGTTCCCCAGGGCCTTGAGCCGCAGCAGGGTGTCGATCAGGCGGCGGTTGTCGCGCTGGTGCAGCCCGATCGACGGCTCGTCGAGCACGTAGAGCACCCCGACGAGGCCCGACCCGATCTGGGTGGCGAGCCGGATCCGCTGGGCCTCGCCGCCGGCCAGGGTGGCCGACGCGCGGTCGAGGGAGAGGTAGTCCAGCCCGACGTCGAGCAGGAACTGCAGCCGCTCGTTGACCTCCTTGAGGACCCGGGCCGCGATCTGCGCCTCGCGCGCACCGAGCTTGAGCGTCGCGAGGAAGACCGCGGCCTCCGACAGCGGCATGGCGGCGACCTCGGCGATCGACGCCCCGCCGAGGGTGACGCCAAGGGTGAGCGGCTTGAGGCGGCTGCCGTGGCACGCCGGGCACGGGACCTCGCGCATGTAGCCCTCGAAGCGCTCGCGCCCGGCGTCGCTGTCGGCCTCGGCGTGGCGGCGGCCGATCCACGCCAGCACGCCCTCGAAGTCGGTGTAGTAGGAGCGGTCCCGGCCGTAGCGGTTGCGGTAGCTGACGTGGATCTGGGTCGGGCTGCCGTGCAGGATCGCCTTCCGCGCCGCCGCCGGCAGGTCCGACCACGGCGTGTCGGTCCGGAAGCCCATCGTCTCCGCGAGCGCGGTCAGCAGCCGGCCGAAGTACTCGTGGCCCTGCGCGGAGTTCCAGGGCGTGATCGCGCCGCCGTCGATGCTGGCGTCCGGGTCGGGCACGACGAGGTCGATGTCGACCTCCATCCGGGTGCCCAGGCCGGAGCACTCGACGCAGGCGCCGAACGGGGAGTTGAACGAGAACGACCGCGGCTCGAGCTCGTCGAAGCTGAGCCCGTCGTAGGCGCACGCGAGGTGCTCGGAGAAGGTCCGCTCCCGGTCGCGGTCGTCCTCCGGGGCGTCGACGAACTCGAGGGTCAGGACGCCCTCCGCGAGGCGCAGCGCGGTCTCGACGGAGTCGGTCAGCCGTCGTTTGGCCGACGGCCGGACGACGAGGCGGTCGACGACGACCTCGAGGGTGTGCTTCTCCTGCTTCTTCAGCGTGGGCGGCTCGGACAGGCTGTGGACCACCCCGTCCACCCGGATCCGGGAGAAGCCCTGGGTCTGCAGGGAGTGGAAGAGGTCGACGAACTCGCCCTTGCGCGCCCGGACCACCGGTGCGAGGACCTGGAACCGGGTGCCCTCGTCGAGGTCGAGGACCTGGTCGACGATCTGCTGCGAGGTCTGCCGCGCGATGACCCGGCCGCAGATCGGGCAGTGCGGGAGGCCGGCGCGGGCGTAGAGCAGCCGGAGGTAGTCGTAGACCTCGGTGATCGTGCCGACCGTCGACCGCGGGTTGCGGCTGGTCGACTTCTGGTCGATCGAGACGGCCGGCGACAGGCCCTCGATGAAGTCCACGTCGGGCTTGTCGAGCTGCCCGAGGAACTGCCGCGCGTACGCGGACAGGCTCTCGACGTACCGGCGCTGGCCCTCGGCGAAGATGGTGTCGAACGCGAGGCTCGACTTCCCGGAGCCCGACAGGCCGGTGAAGACGATGATCGCGTCGCGTGGCAGGTCGAGCGACACGTCCTTCAGGTTGTTCTCGCGGGCACCCCGGATGATGAGTCGATCGAGCACGCCGCCAGGTTAGTGAAGAGCACCGACAGAGTGCCGGGACGGGCGTCGCGGCACCGCCCGCGGCCCCCGCGGGCGGTCCCCGCCCGGCCCCGGCGACCGGGAGGAGACACCGTGGACGAGGTCGTCGAGCTGGGTGGGCTGACCATGACGAGGCTGGTCGTCGGGCCGATGGGCAACGACGCCTACCTGCTCCGCGAGCCCACGACGGGCGCGCAGCTGCTGGTGGACGCCGCCGACGAGGCCCCGCGGCTGCTCGCGGCCCTGGCCGGCGCGCCGCTCGCGACGGTCGTCACCACCCACCGCCACGCCGACCACGTGCAGGCCCTGGCCGCCGTGGTCGCCGCGACGGGGGCGGCCACCGTGGCCGGCGCCCCGGACGCCGACGCGCTCCTGGTGCCCGCCGACCGGCCGGTGGGGGACGGCGACACCGTGGCGGTCGGCGCCGTGGCGCTGCGGGTCGTCCGCCTCACCGGCCACACCCCGGGCGGGATCGCGCTCGTCCACGACGGCCGGTCCGCCGGTGGCGGCGTGCACGTCTTCACCGGGGACTCGCTGTTCCCGGGCGGGGTCGGGCGCACCGGCTCCCCGGCCGACTTCACGACCCTGCTCGGCGACGTCCGGGCGAAGCTCTTCGACGTCCTCCCCGACGACACCCGCGTGTGGCCCGGCCACGGCGACCCGACCACCCTCGCCGCCGAGCGCCCGCACCTGGACGAGTGGGCCGCCCGGGGCTGGTGACCGGTGGGGCGGCTGGGGCGCCCCACGCGCCCCACGCATCCCAGGTCGGTGCGCGCGTGCCCGGGGCCGCCGTCCGCCGGGGCGCAGTCGGGCGGGCGGCTCTGGGAGGGTGGGCGCATGGTGCTGGAGATCGCCGAGATCAAGATCACGCCCGGGTCCGCCGACGGCTTCGCCGCCGCCTACCGCGACGCCCGCCACCTGCTGCTGGAGTCCGGCGCGCAGGACGTCGAGCTCGTCGCCGGGGTCGAGTCGCCCGAGCACTACCGGCTGCTCGTGCACTGGGACTCCGTGGCGGCCCACCACGACCGGTTCACCGGCCGGCCGGCGTGGGTCGAGTGGCGGGCCGCGATCGGCCCCTTCTTCGCGCGGCCGCCGATCGTCGAGCACTACGAGACCGTGCCGGCCGGCGCCGGCGGCGACCCGGTGCCGGCCGGCGACCCGGTGCCGGCCGGCGACGGCGCCGCGCCGCCGCTCGACACCCCGGACCGGCCCGACCCCGAGGTCGACGCCGCCGTCGACGCGATCGTGGACGCCACGGCCGGCGAGGGACGCTGATGGCCCGCGGCGGGCGGGTGCTGCGCCTCGACCTGACCCAGCCGCTGCTGGAGGAGCCCCCCGCGGACCTGGTCTCCGCGCTGCGGGCCCGCAAGCGGCCGCTGTTCGCGGACCTGGTCCGCGCCGTCCGCCTCGCCGCGACCGACGGCCGGGTCGACGGGATCGTCGCCCGCGTCGGCGGACCGGCCCCGGTCCTCTCCCTCGCCCACGCCCAGGAGCTGCGGGCCGCGCTGCTCGCCGTCCGGGCCGCGGGCAAGCCGGCGCTGGCGTTCGCCGAGACCTTCGGGGAGTTCGGCCCCGGTGCGGTGTCCTACCTCGCGGCCACCGCGTTCTCCGAGCTGTGGCTCCAGCCGTCGGGCGACCTCGGGCTGACCGGCTTCGCGTTCCAGACCGTCTTCGCCCGCGAGGCCCTCGACCGCCTCGGCGTCCACGCCCGGATCGGGCAGCGCCAGGAGTACAAGAACGCCCCCGACACCCTGCTCTCCACCGGGTACAGCGAGCCGCACCGCGAAGCCCTCACCGCGGTCGCGGACGCCCTCTTCACGCAGGTCGTCGACGCGGTCGCCGCCGACCGCGGGGTCGACGCCGCCGCGGTCCGCGACCTGACCGCGCACGCCCCGCTCACCCCCGAGGCGGCCCTGGCCGCCGGGCTGATCGACCACGTCGGGTACCGCGACGAGTTCACCGACGCCGTCGACGGGGTGTTCGGGACCGACGCGGCCCGCACGGACGTCGCCCACCTCCTGGCCCGCGCCGCCCGGCCCCGCCGTGCGGCGGCGGTCCTGCCGCGGTCGGGCGCGCGGCCCGTCCTGGCGCTGGTCTCGGTGGTCGGCGGGATCCGCACCGGGCGCAGCGGCCGGTCGCCG
>CAXSIB010000258.1:0-5248 GCA_964237095.1 uncultured Actinomycetales bacterium | reverse complement strand
CCGTCCCCGCCGGCGCCGCCCGCGCCACCCGCACCCACGGCCACGACCGCGCCGGGGACCGGCTCGCGCAGCCGCGACAGCAGCCGTCCGCCGCCGAACTCGTCGATCGCGAGGAACGCCAGCCCGCCCACGGCGATGACGCAGAAGATCACCCACTGGACCGAGTACGACAGGTAGGGGCCGCTGTCGTACGTCGGCGGGGTCGGCTGGAGCAGGTCGGCGCGCCCGGCGGGGCTGGTGCCGCCGAGGAGCAGGTAGCCGTCGACGACCCGGTAGGGCAGCATCGCCGCGAGCACCGCGGGCTCGACGGCGGTGATCGTCAGCTGCCGGCCGTCCGCCGCGGGAGCCCGGCTGCCCTGCTCGCTCACCCGCAGGTAGCCCGTGACCGTCACGGTCCCGGGGGGCGGTGCCGGAGCCGGGCCCGGGCTGCCGGGGGTGGCGTCGTCCGGGATCGCGTAGAAGCCGCGGTCGACCAGCACGTCGACCCCGCCCGCGGTCCGCAGCGGGGTCAGGACCTCCGAGCCGGGGACGCCGCCGACCGTCCGCAGCGTCACGACGACCTGGTGGGCGGGGTCGAAGGTGCCCCGGACGCGGACCTGCCGCCACTCCTCGGCCGCGGTGACCGTCGAGGTGGTCAGCGCCTGCGCGAGCGGGGTGGTCGGCGCCGCGAGGTTCTGCTGCTGGCGGGAGATGGCGGAGTCGCGTGCGACGTGCTTGTGCCACTGCCAGCTCGACAGGTGGAGCATCAGCAGCACCAGCGCGGCGACCCCGATCGTGGTCAGGGACCACCGGAGGGCGATCCGCACCCGCGCGCGCTGCACCCCCCGACGGTACGACGGACCGTCCGGGACCCGCGGGGCAGGCCGCGCGGCGACCCGCGGGCCGGACCTCATTGATGGCCTACCCGACCGGAATGACATAGATTCGCCGTCGACGAGCCGATCCGGTCACCGGACCGGTCCGAGGACGAGAGGAACCCATGTCGAGCCACCTCCCCGCCGGGCCCCGGCTCGGGCGCCGGTCGCTGCTCTCCGCCGGCCTCGCCGGCGCCGCCGTGCTGCTCGGGGCGTGCAAGTCCAACGGCTCCGACGGCTCCGGGACCGGCAGCGGCCAGATCGCCGCGAGCACCGCGCCCGCCGGGTCCGCCTCGACCACGCCCGGCAGCGGCGGCGCCGACTCGGCGTCCGCGGCGCCGGCGAGCACGCTGCGTCTCGGCTTCTTCCCCAACCTGACCCACGCGCCCGCGCTCGTCGGGCTCCAGCAGGGCTTCCTCGCGAAGGCCCTCGGCAGCGCGGTCAGCATCAGGCAGCTGTCCTTCAACGCCGGCCCGGCCGAGCTGTCGGCGCTGCTCGGCGGCTCGGTGGACATCGCCTTCATCGGCCCCAGCCCCACCGTCACCGGCTACGCGCAGTCCGGCGGACAGGCGCTGAAGGTCATCGCCGGGGCGTGCTCCGGGGGCGCGGGCCTGGTCGTGGCCAAGGACATCACGTCGGTCGCCCAGCTCAAGGGCAAGAAGGTCGGCAGCCCCCAGCTGGGCAACACCCAGGACGTGGCGCTGCGCTACTACCTGAAGAGCAAGGGCCTCAGCACCACCGCGGCCGGCGGCGGCGACGTCCCGATCGTCCCGGCGAAGAACTCGGTGCTCCTGCAGTCCTTCCAGCAGGGCCAGATCGCCGGTGCGTGGGTGCCCGAGCCCTACCTGAGCGAGTTCGTCGTGGCCGGCGGGCACGTGCTCGTCGACGAGGCGACCCTGTGGCCGGGGGGGAGGTTCGTCACCACGAACATCGCCGTGAGCTCGACCTTCCTGGCGAAGTCCCCGGCCGTCGTCGTCGCGTTCCTGCAGGGCCACGTCGACACCGTCACCTGGATGAACGCCAACGTGGCGAAGGCCAGGGCGGCCGCCAACACGGCCCTGGGCAGCCTGGCCGGCGGCAAGGCGCTCGAGGCCGACGTCCTCGACCAGGCCTGGGAGCGACTGACGTTCACCGCCGACCCGCTGGCGTCGAGCCTGCGGACCGACGCCGCCCATGCGGTCGCCCTCGGGCTCACCAAGGCCTACGACCTGTCCGGCCTCTACGACGTCGCCCCGCTGGACGCGGTCCTCGCCCGGGCGGGCAAGCCGGCGGTGTCGGCCGCATGAGCACCGCCGCCGTCGACGCGACCGCGGGGACGACCACCCACGCCGCGGCGGGCACCCGCGTCCTGGAGCGGCCCGCGGTCCTGCGGGTGGCGGGGCTGCGCCACCGGTACCCGGGGGCCGTGCACGAGTCCCTCGCGGGGGTCGACCTCGACGTCGCCCCGGGTGAGGTCGTGGCGCTGGTCGGGCCGTCCGGCTGCGGGAAGTCCACGCTGCTGTCGGTCCTCGCCGGGCTGGAGAAGCCGACGGCGGGCACCGTGACGGCGACCGCCGGTGAGACCGCGCTGATGTTCCAGGACGCGAGCCTGTTCCCGTGGCTGACGGTGGCCGGGAACCTCGACCTCGTCCTGCGGCTGCGCGGGGTGCCCCGCGCCCGGCGCCCCGCGCGGGTCGCGGAGCTCCTCGCGCTCGTCCGCCTCACCGGCCGCGGCGACGCCCGCCCGCACGAGCTGTCCGGCGGCATGCGCCAGCGGGTCGCCCTCGCCCGGGCCTTCGCGCAGGAGGCCGAGCTGGTCCTCATGGACGAGCCCTTCGGGGCCCTCGACGCCGTCACCCGCGCGGGCATGCACGCCGAGCTGGAGCGCCTGCGCAACGACCGGCCGTTCACGGTGGTCCTCGTCACCCACGACGTCCGGGAGGCTGCGGTCCTCGCCGACCGGGTGCTGGTCCTCGGGGTCCCGGGGCGGGTGGTGGCCGAGGTCCCGGTCGACCTGCCGCGCCCGCGGGCCGGCCGGCCCGCCGTCGACGACCTGGCCCGCCACCTGGACTCACTCCTGCCCGGCCACACCGGTGAGTGATCCCGCGACGGCCCTCGCCGACACCGAGGCCCTCGAGGCGGCCGCCCGCACCGGGACCGACGCCGGGTCCGTCGGTGCCGAGCCGGTGACCGGGTCCACCGGTCCGGTGCCGGGCCGACGGCTCGGCTCCCGACGCGCGCGCGGACGCGGGGTCTGGTCGGGGAGCTGGCCGCCGCTGGTCGCGGTGGGCCTCGTCATCGTCCTGTGGGAGATCGCGGCGGTCTCCGGCTGGAAGCCCCGTTTCCTGCTGCCCACGCCGACGACGGTGCTGCCGCACCTGTACGACGTCCTGCAGTACCAGGAGACCTGGCAGGCCATCGGCACGACGATGGAGCGCGGGCTCATCGGCTTCGGGTCGTCCCTCGTCATCGGGGCGGCGATCGGGATCGCCGTCGCGCGGGTGTCGGTGCTGCGGCGGGGGATCGGGTCGCTGGTCTCGGCGCTGCAGACGATGCCGTCGGTGGCGTGGTTCCCGTTCGCGCTCCTGCTGTTCGGGCTGAACGAGTCCGCGATCCTCTTCGTCGTCGTCCTCGGCGCGGCCCCGTCGATCGCCAACGGCTTCGCGGACGGCATCGCGACCGTCCCGCCGCAGCTCGTCCGCGTCGGGCAGGTCATCGGGGCGCGCGGGGTGCGCCTCTACACCGACGTGCTGCTGCCCGCGGCGATGCCGTCGGTCGTCGCCAGCCTCCGCCAGGCCTGGGCGTTCGCCTGGCGCAGCCTGCTCGCGGGGGAGCTGCTGACGACGATCCCGGGCAAGGTGGCCCTGGGTCAGCAGCTGGCCTACGCGCAGGACAACTCCGACGTGCCCGACCTGCTCGCGGACATGATCATCCTGCTGCTGATCGGGGTGCTCGTGGACCTGGTCTTCCGGCGGCTGAGCACCGGGGTGCTGCGCCGCCGCGGGCTCGCCCTCGGCCGAGCCTGACCCACTCCGACCGACCGGGCCACGCCTGACCCGTCGCCATCAGCGCTCGACCGCACGGCCACGACGTCCGCCGCGATCCGCACCGGTGCATTCTCCCCATTGGTCGTGGGAAGCGAGACAATGACGGGGTGCACATCACCTCGCGCGTCGACTACGCGGTCCGCGCCCTCGTCGTCCTGGCCGCGGCGCAGGCGGCCGGCGGCGGTCGGCTGACCACCGAGACCATCGCGACGGGCCAGAACATCCCGGCGCGGTTCCTCGAGGGGATCATGCGCGACCTGCGGATGGCCGGGCTCGTCTCGAGCCGCCGAGGGGTCGACGGCGGCTACTTCCTGGGTCGGCCGGCCGCGTCGATCACCGTCGCGGAGATCATCCGCACGGTCGACGGCCCCCTGGCCGAGGTGCGGGGCCAGCGGCCCGAGGAGTGGGAGTACCCCGGCTGCACCGCCCAGCTGCGCGAGGTCTGGATCGCCGCGCGCGCCAGCCTCAGGTCGGTGCTGGAGCACGTGACCCTGGCCGACATCGCGGCCTCTCAGCTGCCGGACGAGGTCCTGTCGTGGACCAGGGACCCGGCCGTCTGGCTCGCCCACTGACCGTCCGACCACCGGCCGTCCGGGCGCGCTCCGGCCGGACCAGCCTCGTCGGGGTCGTCCGCCGGGGTGGCGGTCAGGCGGCGGGTGCCGGGGTCGACCGGCGCGAGCGGCGCCGGGGCCCGCAGGTTGCGTCCCGCGTTGGCGATGACCACCGCGAAGTAGGGGATGAACACCGCGCCGGCGACGAACGCCCAGCGCAGCCACCCGTGCACGAAGTACGCAGAGACGAAGCAGAGCACCCGGATCGTCATCGACACGAGGTAGTTCCGTCGACGGGCTTCGATGTCCTCGGTCAGGCTGCTCTGTGCGGTCGTGATCCGGACCACGTCGCGGTCACCGTGTCTCGCCATCAGCACTCACCCCGCTCGCTCGTCGTGGTCGTCGTCAGTCTCGCCGCGGCCGGCTGGCCGGTCACCGCTCGTCCCGATCCGGTGCACATCGTCTGACCATCACTCTTTCCCAGGGTGCCGTGGGACCGCGGGCCCGGAGCAGCTCCGGGATGTCGAAAGTCTCACTCTGACACTTCTTCAACACACGCTAGTGCCGCGCTGTTCCGGCCCCCGCGGACCGCACACCCCACGCTGGACCCGGCGGTCCCGCCCCGTGCCCGGGCCGATCCGCGTCCTGCGGCGCGTTCCACGGCGGACCTGCCGTCCGGCACCCGTTACGGTCGCGTGCGTGTCGACCGACCCGGATCCCGGCGGCCCGACCGGTCCGAGTGTCCTCCCGCCGCGGTCGGTCCTCGTGACCGGGGGCAATCGGGGGATCGGCGCCGCGGTCGTCGCCTCCCTCCGGG
>CAXSIB010000257.1:0-5259 GCA_964237095.1 uncultured Actinomycetales bacterium | reverse complement strand
GGGGGCGCCCGGCGAGTCCCGGCCCGGCGGCACGGCTCCCGGTCGGGCGGCGCTAGCGTGCCCGGATGGCGCTGACCCCGACGCCCGCCGAGTTCGACGACCTCGAGCTCGCGCTGGGCGGGGCGCTGCCCGAGGTCCGCCTCGACCTGCCCGCCGGCGCGGCGGTCGGCGGCACCGGTCCGGGCTCGACGGTGGAGCTCACCGACGTCGAGGGGACGCCGGTCGCCCTGCTCACGGTGACCCGGGTCGAGTCCGCCGATCCGGTCGCCGTCGACCCGGCCCGCACCGCCCCGGCCGACGGCGACCCGGCCCGCACCGCCCCGGCCGACGGCGAGCCGGGCGTCCACGGCACGGTCGTCCACGGCACGGTCACCGCCCTCCGCCGGCACGAGTCCGGCCGGTTCGCCCGGCTCCGGCGCCCGGCCCGGGAGGTCGCAGCCACGGTGACCGCGGGTTCCGTCGGAGTCGCGGTGTCGGCGCCGCTGACCCCGGCGCAGGTCGCGGCCGTGCGCACGCTGGCCGCCGGCACCCCGGTCGTCCTGCTCGCCCTGGTCGGCACCGGCCGCCCCGCCCCGCTGCCGGCGGAGGCCCTGTTGCGGACGCTGACCGAGGCCGCCGCGGGGTCGCCGGGGGTCCGGCTCGTCGCCGTCCCCCTGCGGGCCCGCCCCGAGCTGGGTCCCGCCGACGACGCCGCCCTGGTCGCCGCCGTGGCGGCCGCCTACGGGCTCGCGCACCTCCGGGCCGCCGGTGACCTCGGCTCCGACGCGGGCCGGCCCGACCCGTCGACCGGGCCGACCGGGCCGACCGAGCTGCCGGTGCTGCCGGTGCTGCCGGTGCTCGAGCGGGAGCTGGCCCACGCCCGTCCCGGCCGCGGCGGGCGCGGGGCCGTCGTGCTGTTCACCGGCCTGTCCGGATCCGGGAAGTCGACGGTGGCCCGAGCGGTCGCCGACGCCCTCGCCGAGGACGGTTCGCGCTCGGTCACCCTCCTCGACGGCGACGTCGTGCGGCGCAGCCTGTCGGCCGGGCTCGGCTTCTCCCGCGCCGACCGCGACCGCAACGTCGCCCGGATCGGCTTCGTCGCCGCGCTCGTCGCCGCCCACGGCGGGGTCGCGCTGGCCGCGCCGATCGCCCCGTTCGCCGCCACCCGGGCCGCGGTCCGCGCCGAGGCCGAGGCCGTCGGGGACTTCGTGCTCGTCCACGTCAGCACCCCGCTCGAGGTGTGCGAGGCCCGCGACCGCAAGGGCCTGTACGCCGCCGCCCGCCGCGGGGAGATCGCCGACTTCACGGGGATCTCGTCCCCGTACGAGGTCCCGGGCGACGCCGACCTGGTGCTCGACACGTCAGTGGTCGGTGTGCCCGACAGCGTGCGCGCCGTGCTCGACGTCCTGCGGGGCCTCGGCCACCTCTGACCTCGCCAGGGCGTCCCCGGCCGGTCCCGGGCCGGCGGGCGGACCGGCAGCCGGACCGGCGCCCGGCTGCTCCCCCGACGTCCGGCGCTGCAGCCGCCGGCGCAGGGTGGGCCGGTGCTCGTGGGGCGCCTCGACGGCCGGGCCGAGGTCGATCCCGATCCGCGCGAACCGGCCGCCGGCGGCATGGGCGAGGACCGTCTTGCCCGCCGCGGTCAGCGGCAGCGCGACCAGGGCGCCGCCCACCCCGCCGAGCCCGCCGCCGATGAGCACCGCGATCAGGACCGCGGGCGCCGACACGTCGACCGCCCGCGACATCAGCCGCGGGGCGATGAAGTAGTTCTCCGTCTGCTGGTAGGCGAGGAAGAACAGCAGCGTCACCCCGGCCAGCTGCGGGGAGACGGTGAGCGCGACGACCGTCCCGACCAGCGCGCCGGCGGTGGCCCCGATCTGCGGCACCGCGTCGAGCACGGCCACGGCGAGAGCCAGGACGATCGGGTACGGCACGTCGGTCGCGAAGAACCAGATGCCCGACGCGACCCCGGCCGCCGCGCACACCGTGAGCTGCCCGGTGACGTAGCCGCCGACCTTCGACGCCGCCGTGCGCAGCACCGCCGCCCGCTCCCCGCCGCCGACCATGTTCCCCGCCACCTCGAGGATCCGGGGCATCCGGGTGAGGAAGTAGAGGGTGAGGGCGAGTACCGACAGGCCCTTGACGATCCCGCTGAACACCGACCCGACGAGGGAGAGGATGCCGTTCACCGAGCCCGTGATCCGGCTCGGCAGCGAGGAGGCGACCGACTTCAGCGCGTCGGACACCTCCGAGCGGCGGGCCAGCTGGCCGATCCGGGTGTTGCTGTCCTGGACCTGGGCGATGAGCTTCGGGACCTCCTTCGTCAGCACCGTGCCGAGGTCCCCGAGCTGGGTGACCGCCGGGGTGAGCACGATGACCGCGAACAGGACCAGCAGGACGAGCAGCCCCAGCACGAAGACGAGGACCGCGAGCCCCCGGCGGTGCAGGCGCCGGGCGAGCGCACTCACGAGGGGGTCGAAGCCGAGGGCCAGGAAGAACCCGATGAAGATCGTGCCGAGCACCGCGCGGATCGTCCAGACCAGCGCGGCCGCGGCGAACACGCCCACGACGACCACGCTGACCACCGCGGTGCGGGTCGCGAGCCGCCGCAGCGGCCCGGCGGTGCGGCCGCCCGCCGGCCCCGACCCGGCGTCGGTGCCGTCCGCCGCCGGCGCGGGGTCGGTGCCGTCTGCCGCCGGCGCGGCCGTCACTCCGTCGACGAGATCATCCCTGCACCGACGGTCGCGTTGGTGGCCTCGTCGATCAGGATGAAGCCCCCGGTGAGCCGGTTGCGCGCGTAGGGGTCCGCGAACAGCGGCTGGGTCACCCGCAGGTGGACCCGGCCGATCTCGTTGAGCTCGAGGCGGGTCGCGGCCTCGTCGCGGTGCAGGGTGTTGACGTCCAGGCGGTACAGCAGGTCCCGGGCCACCGCGCGCGCCGTCCGCGTCATGTGCTTGACCAGGTAGCGCCCGCCGGGCGCGAACGGCCGCTCGGCCATCCACGCGACCATCGCGTCGAGGTCCTGGGTGACCGTCGGGGTGTTGTGCGGCCGGCAGATCATGTCGCCCCGGCTGATGTCCAGGTCGTCGGCGAGCCGGATCGTCACCGCCATCGGCGGGTAGGCCTCCGACACGGGGCCGTCCGCGGTGTCGATCGACGCGATCGTGGTGGTCAGCCCCGACGGCAGCACGAGCACCTCGTCGCCGGCGCGGAGGATGCCCCCGGCCACCGAGCCGGCGTACCCGCGGTAGTCGGTGACCGACGAGGACTGCGGGCGGATGACGTACTGGACGGGGAAGCGCACGTCCACGAGGTTGCGGTCGCTCGCGATGTGCAGGTTCTCCAGGTGGTGCAACAGCGACGGCCCGTCGTACCAGGGCGTGTTGGCCGACCGGGTCGTCACGTTGTCCCCGTGCAGGGCGGAGATCGGGATCACCTCGAGGTCGGTGACGTTGAGCCGCGACGCGAACTCCGCGAACTCCTCGCGGACTCCTTCGAACACCGACTCGTCCCAGTCGACGAGGTCCATCTTGTTCACCGCGAGGACGAGGTGCGGCACCCGGAGCAACGAGCACAGGAACGCGTGGCGGCGGCTCTGCTCGACGAGGCCCTTGCGGGCGTCGACGAGGACGATCGCGAGATCCGCGGTGGACGCGCCGGTCACCATGTTGCGCGTGTACTGGAGGTGGCCGGGGGTGTCGGCGATGATGAACTTGCGCCGGGCGGTCGTGAAGTACCGGTAGGCGACGTCGATCGTGATGCCCTGCTCGCGTTCGGCGCGGAGCCCGTCGGTCAGCAGCGCCAGGTCGACGTAGTCGTCGCCGCGGGCGCGGCTCGTCCGCTCGACCGCCTCGAGCTGGTCCGACAGGATCGCCTTGCTCTCGTAGAGGAGCCGGCCGATCAGCGTCGACTTGCCGTCGTCGACGGACCCCGCGGTGGCGAACCGCAGCAGGTCCGCGTTGATCCCGTGCCCGGTCTGCGCGGCCATCAGAAGTACCCCTCCTTCTTGCGGTCCTCCATGGCGGCCTCACTGGCCCGGTCGTCGGCGCGCGTCGCCCCGCGTTCGGTCACCGTGGTGGTGGCCACCTCGGTCACGATCGCCTCGACGGTGTCGGCCGTCGACAGCACGGCGCCGGTGACGTCGGCGTCGCCCACCGTCCGGTAGCGCACGGTGCGCTCCTCGAGGACCTCGTCGTCGGCGCGCGGGACGAACGGGGAGTCCGACAACAGGATGCCGTCCCGGGTGAACACCTTGCGCCGGTGCGCGAAGTAGATGGACGGCAGCGCGAGCTCCTCGGCGCCGATGTACTGCCAGATGTCCAGCTCGGTCCAGTTGCTCAACGGGAACACGCGGATGTGCTCGCCCCGGCGGACCCGGGTGTTGTAGAGGTCCCACAGCTCGGGCCGCTGGTTCTTCGGGTCCCACTGGCCGAACTCGTCGCGGAAGGAGAACACGCGCTCCTTGGCCCGCGCCTTCTCCTCGTCGCGCCGGGCCCCGCCGAACAGCGCATCGAAACCGTGGCGGGTGATCGCGTCCAGCAGGGCCGGGGTCTGCAGGCGGTTGCGGCTGGCCCAGCGCCCGGTCTCCTCCGCGATCACGCCGGCGTCGATCATCTCCTGGACGCTGGCGACGAGCAGCTGCACCCCGAGCTCGGCGACCCGGCGGTCGCGGAAGGCCAGCACCTCCGGGAAGTTGCGCCCCGTGTCGACGTGCAGGACCGGGAACGGGATGCGCGCCGGGGCGAACGCCTTCTGCGCCAGGCGGAGCATGACGATCGAGTCCTTGCCGCCGGAGAACATCAACGCCGGCCGCTCGAACTCCGAGGCGACCTCGCGGACGATGTGCACCGACTCGTCCTCGAGGAGCTCCAGCTGGCTGCGCCGGCGCCGCGACGCGGGTGCGGTCACCCCGTGCGGGTCGAGGGTCGGGGTCTGGTCAGGGGTGTCCATGCGGTCGGGAGTCCTCCGGGTCGGGTCAGGGAGTGGCGGCGGCGGCGACCCGCAGGATCGTCTCGGCCAGCTCGGGCCGGCACACCACGAGGTCGGGCAGCCAGAGGTCCGCGACGTTGTAGCGCAGCGGGCTGCCGTCCAGGCGCGAGGTGTGCAGCCCCGCGGCGCGGGCGACGGCCACGGGCGCGGCCGAGTCCCACTGGTACTGGCCGCCGGCGTGGACGTAGGCGTCGACCTCGCCGGACACGACCGCCGCGATCTTGTAGCCGGCGGACCCCAGCGGCACCAGCTCGGCGTCCAGCGCCGCGGCCGCCTGCTCGGCGACGGCGG
>CAXSIB010000256.1:0-5267 GCA_964237095.1 uncultured Actinomycetales bacterium | reverse complement strand
GCGGCGAGCACCGCCGCGGTCACCGCCGGACTCGCGGTCGCGAACGGCGGCCCCTGCGCCGCGGCCGCCACCGTCGCGCAGGCCGACGGCGGAGAGCTGACCCGCTGCACCGTCGGCGCCGGCGGGGCTGTGTCGGTCCGCGTCGCCGTGGTGGGCACAGTCCTCGGTGGTCTGCGGCTGACGGCAGCGGGCACCGCCCGCGCCGGACCGGTCACCCCGTGACTGTCGACGGGCCACCGTCGGCGACCGCCGTCGACCCGGGTCCTCGCCGGTCAGACCAGCGAGTCCTGCCAGGCGGCGTAGAGGCCGGCGAAGCGGCCACCCTCGTGGCCGGCCAGTTCCATCGGCGGGCCGTCCTCGAGCACCACGCCGCCGTCGACCACGAGCACCCGGTCGGCGATGAGCACGGTCGACAGCCGATGGGCGATGATCAGCGCCGTCCGGTCCGCCAGGACCGTCTCGAGGGCTTCCTGGACCAGGCGCTCGGAGGGGATGTCGAGCGACGAGGTCGCCTCGTCGAGGATCAGCACCGCCGGGTCGGCCAGGAACGCCCGGGCGAAGGACACCAGCTGGCGCTGGCCCGCCGACAGCCGGCCGCCGCGCTTGCGGACGTCGGTGTCGTAGCCGTCGGGCAGGTCGCAGATGAAGTCGTCGGCGCCGACCGCCCGTGCGGCCGCGACGATCTCGGCCCGGGTCGCCCCGGGCCGGCCCACGGCGATGTTCTCCGCGACGGACCCGGAGAAGAGGAACGACTCCTGGGTGACCATCGTGACCGCGTCGCGCAGCTCGGGGTCGGCGACCTGGCGGAGGTCGACCCCGTCGATGGTCACCGTGCCCGCGGTCGGGTCGTAGAACCGGGCGAGCAGCTTGGCCAGCGTCGTCTTGCCGGCGCCGGTCTGGCCCACCACCGCCACCACCTGACCGGCGGGGATGTGCAGGTCCATCTCGGGCAGGACGACCCGGTCGGGAGCGCTGGCGTAGGCGAACTCCACCCCGGCGAAGTCGACCTCGCCGCGGACGAACTCCGGCAGTGGTGTCGGCGAGTGCGGCTGCTCCACGCCGAGGGGCTCCTCCAGCACGCCGGAGATCTTCTCCAGTGCCGCGCTCGCGGACTGGTAGGCGTTGAAGAAGTTGGCCAGGTCGTCCAGCGGGTCGTAGAACCGGCGCAGGTAGAGGGCGAATGCGGTCAGGACGCCGACCTCGAGCTGATGGTGGGCGATCCGGTAGGCGCCGTAGCCGAGCACGACGGCCAGGGTCAGGTTGCCGACGGCCCGCACGGTGGCCGCGAAGTTGGCGATCAGCGTCAGGCCCCGGGCGTTGGCGTCGCGGTACTCGGAGTTCAGGACCTCGAAGATGTCCTCGTTGCGCTGCTCGCGGCGGAAGGCCTGGACGGCGCGGATGCCGTTCATCGACTCGACGAACTGGACGATCGTCTTGGCCACCGCGGTACGGGCCTCGCGGTAGACCCGCTGGGACGACTGCTGGTACCGGTAGGTGAGCAGGACCAGCGGGACGAAGCTGGCCAGCACGACGAGGCCGAGGGGCCAGTCGAGCACCAGAAGCACCACGAGGATCCCGATCAGCGACAGCAGCGACGCGAAGACCCCGTCGAGGCTCGCCTCGAGGAGGTCGCTGAGCGCGTCCAGGTCGGAGGTCAGGCGGGAGATGACCCGCCCCGAGGTGTAGGACTCGTGGAAGTTGACCGACAGCCGCTGGACCTTGCCGAAGATGCGGTTGCGGAGGTCGAACAGCACCGCCTGCCCGATCCGCCCCGAGAGGCGGGTGAAGACCGCCCGCATCGCGGCCGACCCGAGCCCCACGGCGACGTAGACCGCGACGAACGCGATCAGGGTCGAGTAGGCGCCGCGCCGGGCCTCGGGGATGCCGCGGTCGATGGCCGCGGAGATGACCAGCGGACCGGACAGCGACAGCGCGGTGTCGACCAGGACGAAGATCGCCGCGATCCCGAGCTTGCGCTTCAGCGGCCGCGCGAGGGACGCGAGCAGTCGCCGGGACCGGGCCCGCAGGCCCACACTCGCCGCGCCCGAGACGTCGTCGACCTCTTCGTAGGCGACCCCGCGCCAGGCCTCGTACTCGGACGGGACGTCGAGGCGGGTCGGGCGGCCGCCGATCTCGGGCGGTGCGCCCGGCATCGGCTCCTCGCCCGTCGCCGTCGGAGTGGGCGGTGTCGAGGTCGTGGGGTCGGACGGCCCGACCGGCGCGCTCATCGCGAGCCCCCGCCCAGGACGTCGGCGGCGGCGGCGCCGGCCTCGGCGCCCGCGCCGTCCAGGACGACCTCGGCACCGGCCGCGGAGTGCGCCCCGCCAGTCCCGCCGTCGCTGCCGCCACCGTCGTCACGGCCGCCGTCACCGCCGGCCCGGTGCCCGCTGCCGACGGCCCGCGCCGCGGCGTCCCCGGACGTGCCCGCCGGGGTGTCCCCGTACGCGGCCCGGTCCTCCTCGTCGAGGGTGGACAGGACGTTGCGGTACTCCGCGCTGCTCGCCATGAGGTCGCTGTGACGCCCGAGCGCGGTGATCCGGCCGTCCGCGATCAGGGCGACCCGGTCGGCCAGGCTGACCGTCGACGGCCGGTGCGCGACGACCAGCGCGGTCACCCCGTGCAGGACCCGCCGCAGCGCGCGCTCCACCTCGGCCTCGGTGTGGACGTCGAGGGCCGACAGCGGGTCGTCGAGGACGAGGACCGACGGCCGGCCGGCGACGGCCCGGGCGAGGGCGAGGCGCTGGCGCTGGCCCCCGGACAGGGTGAGCCCCTGTTCGCCGATCCGGGTGTCCAGCCCCCACGGCAGCCGGTTGGTGAAGTCCGTCGCGGACGCGATCCCGAGGGCCTCGTGGACCACCTCGTCGGCGACCTCGCCGAGCCCGAGGGCGACGTTCTCGCGCACCGACGCCGAGAAGAGGATCGGCTCCTCGAAGGCGGTCGCGACCCGGGACCGCAGCTCGTCCAGGCTCAGCGCGCGCAGGTCCACCCCGTCGAGGGTGATCCGGCCGCCGGTGACGTCGTAGAGCCGCGGCACCAGCGCGGTCAGCGTGGTCTTGCCGCTGCCCGACAGGCCCACCAGCGCGAGGGTCTCCCCCGGGGACACGGTCAGGTCGATGCCGCGCAGGACGTCCTCCTCGGCCGCCGCTCCCGGGTAGCCGAACCGCACGCCCTCGAACCGGAGCTCGCCGCGGACCGGCTCGGCCAGGTGCGCGCGGTCGGCCTCCGCGGGGTCGACGATCGTCGGCTCGGTGTCCATGACCTCCCAGAACCGGTCGGCCGCGGTCGCGCAGTTGTTCGCGTCGGCGAGCAGGAAGCCGATCGACTCGATGGGCCAGATGAGGTAGGTCATCGCGGTCACGGCCGCCACCAGGGTCCCCACCCCGATGGAGTTGTGGGCGACCTCGATGCCACCCACCACGAGGATCGCGCCGAGGGCCAGCTCGGGCAGGGCGATGATCGTCGCCCAGATCGCCGAGATGATGTCGACCTTCTTGATCTCGGTCCGGCGCAGCGCGGCCGCGTCGTCGCTGAAGCGGCGGGCCATCATCCGGCCGCGCCCGAAGGACTTCAGCACCCGGATGCCCAGCACCGACTCCTCGACCATGGTCGCGAGGTCGCCGACCTGGTCCTGCGAGCGGCGGGCGACGACCCGGAACTTCGACTCGTAGAGGAAGGACAGCGCGAACATCGGGATCGTCATCACCACGACCACCAGTCCGAGCGGCGGGGAGAGGGTCAGCAGGATGACGGTGCCGACGATGATCGTCAGCCCGTTCACCACCAGGTAGATCCCGCCGAAGGCCACGAACCGCCGGACCGCGGAGAGGTCGGAGAACGCGCGGGACAGCAGCTGCCCGGACTGGTAGCGGTCGTGGAACGTCATGCCCAGCTTCTGCAGGTGCGCGTAGAGGTCCTCCCGCATCCGCTTCTCGACCTGCGTGGTCGGGAACGCGATGATCCGGCGCCGGGTGAGGATCAGCAGCGCCTCGATACCGCCCAGGGCGGCGACCAGCAGCGCCAGGGCGACGATCCGCGCCCCGGGGACGCGGTCGGTGCCCGCCGCCGCGGTGGTCGCGGACGTGTACTGCGCGAGGTCGTTGACCAGGTGCTCGATCACCAGCGGGATCGACAGCCCGGCGACCGTCGCGAGCAGGGCCGCCACCCCGGACAGCGCGAGGCGGCCCCAGACGGGACGGACGTAGGGCGCGAGGGTCCGGATCGACCGCCACGTCGACCCGGGGCCGGCGCCGGCGTCCCCGCGCACGGCGGTCCCGTCGCCGCCGCCCCCGGAGCCGACCGGATCGCCTGGCAGGCGGGTCGCGCCGACCGGCGGCGTGGCAGGGGCGGACGGCGTCACGCCGGCCGGGAGCGTGGCGGCGGGGCCGACCGGCTGCTCGACACCGTCCGGGGCCGTGGGGTGCGCCGGTGTCGGCGTGCTCAGGGTCACGTCGTCCAAGCGTACGGAGGGGGTGCGACACGACCGGATCTTTTCCCGTCCGGACCGCCCGGCCCGGCTCCCGGCGAGCGGCTCGGCCCCCGGCGCCGCCGTGAGCAGGACCTCGGGATCTCAGTGGGGACAGGGATCCGTTCCGGCCGGGACCCGGTCTCAGCCTCCCGGCGGCACCAGTGCCGTCAGCAGCCGGCGGGCACCGGACCGGGAGAGCGGGTGGTTGCCGTTGCCGCACTTCGGGCTCTGCACGCAGGAGGGACAGCCGTCCGGGCAGCCGCAGTCCGCCAGCGTCGCCGCGGTCGCCGCCCACCACCGGTCGGCCACCTCGAAGCCGCGGGCGGCGTACCCCGCGCCGCCCTCGACGCCGTCGTGGACGATCACGGTTGCGAGCCCGGTGTCGGGGTGCACCGCGGTGGACAGCCCCCCCAGGTCGGCCCGGTCGCAGGTCGCGAACAGCGGCAGCAGGCCGATCGCGGTGTGCTCGGCGGCGTGCAGCGCGCCCGGCAGGTCGGTCCGCCCGACGCCCGCGGCGGCCACGGCCTCGTCGGGCAGCGTCCACCAGACCGCGCCGGTCTCCAGACGCTGGCGCGGGGAGACCAGCGGGGTCTCGTCCAGGACCCGCCCGCTCCCGGTGAGGCGCCGGACGAACGAGTGCACCTGGGAGGTGACCTGCACCGTGCCCCGGGACAGGGTCGCCGCGCCGAGCGTCCGGGTCGCGGCCACCGCGAGGAGGCCGACGGTGCTGTGGGAGCGCGCGGACGTCGTCCAGTCGACGGTCGCGGGCTCGCACAGGACGGTGTCGGGGTACCCGTCCTCG
>CAXSIB010000255.1:0-5276 GCA_964237095.1 uncultured Actinomycetales bacterium | reverse complement strand
CTCGACGCCGGCCGCGACCCGACCAGCGAGGACGACCCGGCTGACGCCCCGACACCCGGTGCCGCGCCCGGCGGCGAGCCGATCGGCGTGCCGACCGACGCCGACCCGATCGACTCCGGCCCGACCGGCGGCCACCGCTCCGCGGCCGGCGCTGTCACCGGCCGGACCGGTCCCGGGCGGGCCGATCACGCGGTCAGCGATAGCGTTCCGGGCATAGGGGGCACGGACGCCACCCCGCCGACGCCGGACAGCCCGGGGGTCGGCACGAGGACGGGACAGGAGCAGCGGTGAAGCGCAACTCGCACGGGCACACGCCGGCCGGGTGGTACAGCAGCCTCGTGATCCTGATCGGCTTCGTCGTCGGGGCCCTCGGGGTGGGTGCCTTCTCCCTGGTGATCACCATCATCGGCGCGGCCCTGGTGGTCGCCGGCATCGCCGTGGCCCTGGTCCTCCAGCGCGTCGGGCTCGGCCAGTTCGCCCCCGAGGCCAGCCGGTCGGTCAGTGCCGCCGAGGCCCACCTCGGCCGCCGCCGCGACGAGGACTGAGACCCGCCGCCGCCCGTCCGACGGACGGGGCCCGCGCCGAGACCGCACGCGGAGCCCCACGCAGCCGCCCCACGGCGGGCCGGGCGCGCGGCATCGCGAACGCTGTCAACCACGTCCCTGGTCAGTACCGCGAGGCGTCCTGGGCCGACGGGAACGCGAACGGCGAGCTGCCCGGGTCCGGGAGGTCGTTGACGTGCGCGGCGAGCACCACGAAGAGGACGACCCAGGCCACGATCACCAGGACCTCCAGTGCGGTGAACACGATGCCGAGGACGAGGGAGACCGTGGCCAGGCTGCGACCCTCCTCCCCGGTCCGCTGGATCTGCCGCCGGGCGATCGCCGCGAACACGATGCCGAGCGGCGGGAAGAGGAACGCGAACACGATCGCGAGGACGGCCATGGTGTTCGTCCCACCGGCGACCTGACCGGGCGGTGGGTGTCCGCCGTACCCGGTCGGCCCGTACGCGCCAGGTCCGTACGCGCCGGGTCCGTACCCGCCGGTCCCGTGCCCGGCTGGGCCGGCGGCGCCGGTCCCGGCGCTGCTCGAGCCGTACACGGGGGAGCCGTAGGGAGCCGGGCCGGGACCCGAGGGAGCCGCGGGACGCGCCGGCGGCGGGTACGGCGGGACGGGCGGGTAGCCCGGCGGGTCGGCGGGGCTGCTCACGGGCGGCCGGTCGTCGCGGGGTGGCGCCGGCCCTGCCGGGTGTCGCCCACGGTCAGCGGAGCAGCGCGAGCGCGCCGAGGACGACCGCGCCGGACGAGCTGCCGGTGCTGCTGTCGCTGCTGGCCGCGTGGAAGACCACCGCGATCACGACCGCGAGCAGGAGGCCGAGCAGGAGCCCGGCGAAGCCGACGATGATGCCGGCGGTGGCAAGGCCCCGGCCGCCCTCGCCGCGCTCCCGGACCTGCTTCCGCGCGACGAAGCCGAGCACGATGCCGAGCGGGCTGAAGACGAACGCGAAGACGAGGCTCAGGATCGCCAGGACGTTGGTCCGAGCGGTCGCCGGCTGCCACGGCTGCCCGGGCTGCCCGTAGGGGGGCGGCCCGTCCTGCGCCTGCCCGTACGTGGTCGGCTGCTGTCCGTACGACGGCTGCTGTCCGTACGACGGCTGTCCGTACGACGGCTGCCCGTCGGCCCCCGGTCCGTAGGCGGTCTGCTGCCCGTACGCGGCCTGCTGCCCGTACGCCGGCTGCTGCCCGTCGGCCACCGGCTCGGTGGGCTGCTGGCCGTACGCCGACGACCCGGACGGCTCGGGGGTGGGGGTGGTCCGGCCGTACGCCGGGTCGTCGCTCATCGGGTCCACTCCATCGTCGGGTCGTCGCGGCGGGTCGTCGTGCCCAGCGAGCATGGCAGCCCCGTCCGACACCGGCGGGCCACCGACCTGGGAGGGTGTACAGCGGGGCGCCGGAGCCCCGGTGGTCGGACCGCCGGGCGGCGGCGGTTACCGTTCGTGGGTGGATGAGAGCATCCGGAGGCGGCAGCGGTGAACGTTCTCGACGGCATCCTGGACGGCGTCCGGGTGGACCTCGCGGAGCGGCAGGCGCGCACGTCGCTGGCCGACCTGCAGCGCCGGGTGGAGCGGCTGCCCGCGGCCCGCGACCCCCTGCCGCGCTTCCGCGAGTCGGGCATCAGCATCATCGCCGAGGTCAAGCGCTCCAGCCCGAGCAAGGGCCCGCTGGCGGACATCGGGGACCCGGCCGCGCTCGCGCGGGAGTACGAGGCCGGCGGGGCCGCCGCGATCAGCGTGCTCACCGAGCGGCGGCACTTCGGCGGCTCGGCGCAGGACCTGGTGGACGTCCGCCGTGCGGTGGACACCCCCGTCCTCTGCAAGGATTTCATCGTCACCTCCTACCAGCTCTGGGAGGCCCGGGCGCACGGCGCCGACATGGCGCTGCTGATGGTCGTCTCCCTCGACCAGAACGCCCTCGTGTCCCTGGTCGAGCGGGCGCAGTCGATCGGCCTCACCCCGCTGGTCGAGGTCCACGACGAGGCCGAGATCATCCGGGCGCTGGACGCCGGGGCGCAGGTCATCGGGGTCAACGCCCGCAACCTGACCACCCTCGAGGTCGACCGCGCCACCTTCGCCCGCCTGGCCCCACACCTGCCCGACAGCGTGGTCAAGGTGGCCGAGTCCGGCATCCGCGGCCCGCACGACGTCATCGAGCTCGGCCGGGCCGGCGCCGACGTCGTCCTCGTCGGCGAGCGCCTCGTCACCGGCAAGGACCCCCGCACGGCGGTGGCCGACCTCGTCGCCGCCGGCGCCCACCCCGCCCTGTCCAAGGGCCGCGAATGACGCACCTGACCGACCCGCACGCCGAAGGACGCCCATGACCGTCACCCCTGCCCGCCACGCCGCCGACCTGCTCGACCTGGACCTCGCCGGCCCCGACCTGCTCGGGTACTTCGGCGACGCCGCGGCCACCGCCGCCGACGGCGGCCCGGAGTCCCGCTTCGGGGGCCGCTTCGTCCCCGACGCCCTCGTGGCCGCGCTCGACCAGCTCGACCGCACCTGGCGCGAGGCCCGCAGCGACCCGGACTTCCGCGCGGAGTACACGGCGCTGCTGCGCGACTACGCCGGCCGCCCGACGCTCTACTACGAGGCCCGGCGGTTCTCCGACGCCGTCGGCGCCCGGGTGCTGCTGAAGCGCGAGGACCTCCTCCACACCGGCGCGCACAAGATCAACAACGTCCTCGGCCAGGCCCTGCTGGCCCGGCGGATGGGCAAGACCCGGCTGATCGCCGAGACCGGCGCCGGCCAGCACGGCGTGGCCACCGCGACGGCCGCCGCGCTGTTCGGCATGTCCTGCGCGGTCTACATGGGCCGCGTGGACACCGAGCGACAGGCGCTGAACGTCGCCCGGATGCGCCTGCTCGGTGCCGACGTGGTCCCCGTCGACACCGGGACCGCGACGCTGAAGGACGCGATGAACGAGGCGTTCCGCGACTGGGTCACCACGGTCGAGGACACCCACTACTGCATCGGCACCGTCGCCGGCCCGCACCCGTACCCGGCGATGGTGCGCGACTTCACCCGGGTCATCGGCGTCGAGGCCCGCGAGCAGTCCCTCGACGTGCTCGGGGAGCTGCCCGACGCCGTGGCCGCGTGCGTCGGGGGCGGCTCCAACGCGATCGGGATCTTCCACGCGTTCCTCGGGGACACCGACGTGGCGCTGTGGGGCTTCGAGGCCGGCGGCGACGGCGTCGACACCGGCCGCCACGCGGCGACCATCACCGGCGGCTCGTCCGGGGTCCTGCACGGCACCCGCTCCTACGTCCTGCAGGACGAGGACGGCCAGACCCTCGACTCCCACTCGATCTCCGCGGGCCTGGACTACCCGGGTGTCGGGCCGGAGCACGCGCACCTCGCGCGGACCGGGCGCGCCCGCTACCGCGCGGTGAGCGACGTCGAGGCGATGACCGCGCTCGCCCTGCTCTCGCGCACCGAGGGGATCATCCCGGCGATCGAGACCGCGCACGCCCTCGCCGGCGTCCACCAGATCGTGGCCGACCACCGGGCGGCCGGCCGGGACGGCGTCCCGACGGTCCTCGTCTGCCTGTCCGGTCGCGGGGACAAGGACATGGGCACCGCGGCCGCGTGGTTCGACCTCGCCGGCACCGGGCCCGGGCTGGCCGACCAGACGCGCGACCAGCCGAGCTGGGACCGGCCGGGGGTCACCCGGCCCGGCCCGGACCAGACGTGAGCACCCCGGCGCTGACGCACCCCCACCCGGTCGCCGGCACCGGACCCGACACCGCGGCCGCGCTGGCGGCCACGGCCGACGCCGGCCGGTCGGCGCTGGTCGGGTACCTGCCCGCCGGCTTCCCGAGCGTGTCCGGGGCGATCGAGGCGGTCCTGGCGATGGTCGAGGCCGGGGTCGACGTGGTCGAGATCGGGCTGCCCTACTCCGACCCCGTGATGGACGGCCCGGTCATCCAGCGGGCGACCGAGCGGGCGCTGGCCCGCGGGGTCCGCACCCGCGACGTCCTGGCCACGGTGGAGGCGGTGGCGGCGACCGGCGTCCCGACGCTGGTGATGACCTACTGGAACCCGGTCGAGCGCTACGGCGTCGACGCGTTCGCGCGCGACCTCGCCGCGGCCGGGGGAGCGGGCCTCATCACCCCGGACCTGCTCCCCGACCACGCCGGCCCCTGGCTCGCCGCCGCGGACGCCCACGGCCTGGACCGGGTCTTCCTGGTCTCCCCGTCGTCCACCGACGAGCGGATCGCCGCGACCGCGGCCGCCTCGCGCGGGTTCGTCTACGCCACGTCGGTCATGGGGGTCACCGGCGCCCGCACCGCGACCAGCAGCGCAGCGCCCCGGCTGGTGGAGCGGGTCCGCGGGCTCGGCGGCGGCATCGCGGTCGGCGTCGGCCTCGGGGTGTCCGACGGCGACCAGGCCGCCGAGATCGGGGTCTTCGCCGACGGGGTCATCGTCGGGTCGGCACTCGTGCGCCTGCTGCTCACCGACGACGACGCGGGCGGCCCGACGGCGGGCGGTGTCGCTGCGGTCGCCGCTCTCGCCGCCGAGCTGGCCGCCGGCGTCCGGCGCGGTCGCCCGGTGACGCCCGTCCCGGTCCCGTGACACCGGCGTCGATCCCGAGTCCGGCGCAGGGGGTCTGGCACCTCGGGCCGTTCCCGGTCCGGGCGTACGCCCTCGCCATCATCCTCGGCGTGGTCGTCGGGACGGCGGTCGCGAACCGCCGCTTCGTCGCCCGCGGCGGCACCTCGGG
>CAXSIB010000254.1:0-5295 GCA_964237095.1 uncultured Actinomycetales bacterium | reverse complement strand
CCTGTGTCTCCTGGCCGATCGGGCCCGGGGACGGGATGGTCAGGATCCGCCCGGTCGGTGACGTCGCCGGCGGCGGCTCAGTCCCCGGTCCGGCCGTCCAGCGCCTCACGCAGCAGGTCGGCGTGACCGGCGTGGCGGGCGGTCTCCTCGATCATGTGCAGCAGGATCCAGCGGAGCGAGAACGGCGTGCCCGCGCGCTCGCTGGACTCCACGGACAGCGCGTCGAGGGACCCTGCCGCCGCCACGACGTCGCAGCTGCGCCGGACGGCCGCCACGTAGAGCGCGACGAGATCAGCCGGGTCGTGCTCCGGCGCGCTGTGGAAGTCCCAGTCGCCGTCCTCGTCCAGCGGTGCGCCGGCCCAGGGCTCGGGCAGCGGTCGACCGAGGAACACCTCCTGGAACCAGGAGTCCTCGACCAACGCCAGGTGCTTGACGAGACCGGCCAGGGTCAATTCGCTCGGCGGCACACCCGTCCGTCCCAGCTCGTCCCTCGAGAGCCCGTCCACCTTCCGGATCATCGTGGCCCGCTGGGAATCCAGGAAGGCCGTCAGCGACTCGAGCTCGCCGGCCTGCAGCGGCGGGAACACCCGCGGTTCGAGATCCATGGGCCGCAGCGTGGCAGGTGGCAGGCGCCTCGAAGGTCGGGCGGCACCTCAGTCATCCGAACTCCGTCATCACCGCGACGACCGCGATCTGCACGCATCGGGCCCAGGGACGCCGTTCATCGGCTGATCGACCGCTGCGTGCAGATCGGGGTCGGCCACCGCCGCGAGCGCGGGCACCGAAGGACCGCCACCCCGGCGAGAAGACCTCGGCGCGGGTCGAGGTCGTCGCTCCCCGGATCGTCCCGGCTGCATCCGCTCAGACGGTCTCGACCGGGTCGCCGGCGTTGCCGCCGACCTTCTGACCGGCATCGGCGTCCGCGGCGACGGTGGCCTCGACGGGCGGCGCGTTGCGCTTGCCGAGCTCGATCGCGGCCGTGGACGCCCCGATCCCGAGCAGCAGCGCCAACAGCGCGGGCTTCGCGCCGGTGCTGACGTGGCCCCGCGCGGAGTCGACCGAGAAGCCGCCCGGACCGACCTCGGCGAGGGCGACCACCGAGGCGATCAGGACCGCGCAGTACTCCCAGCCGCCCTTCTGGGCCCACGGACCGTTGGCCTGGTGGACCTTGCGGATGGCGGTGACCATCGTGCCGGTGATGGCCGCCGCCGCGAGCGGGGTGGCCGCGCCGAGGACGAGCATCGACCCGCCGACGGCCTCGCTCAGCCCGGCGGCGTAGGCGTTGTGCTTCGCCGGGTGCATGCCGAGGGACCCCATCATCGGCGTGGTGCCCTCGATGCCGGGCCCGTCGAACCAGCCGAACAGCTTCTGCGTGCCGTGCCCGATGAACAGCCCACCGATGACGGTCCGTGCGACCAGACGTCCGATCCCCACCGTGATCCCCCTCGCGAAGTCCGTGGTGCCGCGCGCCGACCCGTCGGCGGAGGCAGGAAGCTCACCGTAGTCAGGTGCCCGTGACCGGCGACCCCGCCGGCCGGGCGCGGGTCCTCCCGCTACTCCGTCAGGTCGCCGCAGCCGTCGAGGTGGTCGACGGAGTTGAACCGGTCGAGGGACCAGACCCCCGAGCCCGTCGGGCGCACGAGGCGCGTCACCGACGCATTCGCCACCGACACCGAGCGCCGGATCCGCATGACCTCGGCCTCGTCGAGGCGCTCGCAGACGTACCGGAACAGCAGGACCACCGCGTCGTGGGCGACCACGAGCACGCGCCGGTCGGCGTCGTCGGCGTCGATGTCGTGCAGCACCGAGCGCACCCGGAGCGCGACGTCGGCCCAGGACTCCCCGCCCGCGGGCTGGTGGTAGAACTTCCCGACCCGGTCCCGGCGGCGGGCCTCGTCCGGGAACAGCTCGTGGACGCCGCGCGCGGTGAGCCGGTCGAGCACCCCGGCGTCCCGGTCCCGCAGCCGCTCGTCGAGGCGGACGCCCAGCGCGATGCCCGCCTGGTCGAGAGCGATCCGGGCGGTCTGGCGCGCCCGGACGTAGGACGAGCACCACACCGACTCCGGGGTGGCGTCGCCGTCGAGGGCGGCCAGCCAGCGGCCGAGCGCCCGGGCCTGCTCGGTCCCCAGCTCGGACAGCTCGACGTCGGCGTCGCGGACGTCGAGGGAGATCACCTGGGCGTCGCTCGCGTACGCGGCCCGGTAGGCGACGTTGCCGAGGCTCTCGCCGTGTCGGACCAGCAGCAGTTCCGTGGCCCCCACGTCCGACGACGCTACCGGGCGGCCGCCAGCCGGGCCCGGGAGGGGGCCGGGTCCGGACCGGCTCGCGCCCGGCTGGCCGCCTCGGCCCCGGGTGACCGCCTCAGCCCCTGGTGGCCAGGGCGGTGCCGCCGGCGGGCAGCCGGACGGGCAGCACGGCGCCCACGCGGTGCCGGGTCGACGAGAGGAGCCGCCCGCCCGCGGTGAAGACGTCGAGGGTCACGGTCCCGTGCCCGGCGACCCGCACCGTCACCACGCGGGGGACGAACGCGAAGCTCCGCACGAGGGTCGCGGCACCCGGAGCCGCGGGCGCGGCGAGGCGCAGGGTCTCGACGGCGGGCTGCACCAGGACCGCGTCGACGGCGGCCGTCCCCGCCCCGGCCGTCGTGACGGTCACGGTCGTGGCGGGCGGGCTCGGCTGGAGGGTGGTGACCTCCAGCGCACCCGGCCACGGCGACACCCCCGGCGCGCCGATCCGGTCCTGGTGGACCACGCCGAGCACCCGGGTGCGCGCCCCCCGGCCGACGCTCCACCGGGTGGCGGCGCTCCCGCGCAGGAAGCGCGTCACGGGCATCAGCAGCGCCCCCGCGGGGACCGCCGCCGTCAGCGTGACGGTGCCGCCGGCCCCGAGGCGGACGTACGCACCGCCGCTCCACTGCGACTCCCCGGTGGCCGCCTGCGCGGGGGTCACCACCACCGCGCTCCCCCGTCGTGAGCCGCTCTCGGCCTCGACGAGGGTGTCGGTCGTGCGCCCGACGACGGCGGCCGACCGCGCGACCGCGGCCGCGACCGGGTCCCGGTCGAGGGCCAGCATGGTGAGCAGCCCGTGGATGGTGGACTCGGCCCCGGAGCCCGGGTTGACGGTGCCGTCCGCGGCGACCCCGTCGGAGGTGACGCCGGTCCTCGGGTCGTACACGGCACGTCCGGCCGGGTTGTCCCCGAAGAACCAGCTCGCGGCGACGCCGGTGAGGCGTTCGGCCGCCGGCTGGTGGGTGACGTCGGCCAGGGCCTGCAGGGACTCCACCCGGCTGTCGGCGCCGTAGGCGATCTGGGAGCGGTCCACCGGGGTGGGCGCCCAGCCGTCGTCCGGGCCACCCTGGACGAGCAGGTGCGCGGTGAAGGTGACCGCGTCGCGCTGCGCCGCGCGGAGCAGGGTCGGCGCGTGCAGGGTCGCACTCGCCGACGCCAGGGCGGCGGGCGCGAGGCCCGCCCACGCGTGCCACTGGGAGACCGAGGTCACCCCGGGCAGGACCGCGCCGTACGGCCACGTGAAGGCGTCACCGGCGGACATCGACGCGATCCCCCGGCTGAGCTCCGCCAGCGCGGTCCGCGCGCGGCGCTGCCCGACGACGTCGACGGGCTGCCCGTGACCGGCATCGACGTAGGCACTGAGACCCAGCACCGCCTCGGCGCTCGCGTCGGCGCCGCCGGTGACCAGCCAGGCGGGCCGGGCCCGGCCGTCGACCTCGACGTCTCGCGGATAGCGGTTCAGGGTCTCCCGGCCCAGGGCGCGGACGGCGAGATCCTCACGCGCCGCGAGGAACCGGGCGAACGCGCGGTCCGCCGGGGTGGCGGTCGGGGCGCTGAAGTCGGCGTGGCCCTCCCCCAGCGCCCAGATGGTCCGGGCCAGCCAGTACGACGCGCCGGAGTCCGAGGGGTCCGGGGTGTCCGCGGGGGTCGCCGACGGCTGGAGCCGGCCGTCGGGCTGCATCCAGAGGACGACGTTGCCGGCGCCCGGACCGGTGGCGGTCTGCAGATAGGTCAGCCCCCGCAGGAGCTCGCGGGCATGGTCCCGGCTCGCCGCGTCCCCGGACTGTCGCCAGTGCCGCAGGTAGACGACGGCCGCGCGGGCGATGTCGTCGGCGTCGTAGGCGCCCTGTCCGTAGGTCTTCGTCGCGGGGTCGTAGGTCCCGCCGCCGACGCGGGTGAACGACCCGTCGGGGTTGCCGTTCGCGTAGACCCACAGCACGGTGACCGCGGGCTCCGCGGCCAGGCGCCAGGTCGTGTGGCGAGCCTGCGGCGGCGGGGCCACGCGGGTGGTCAGGAAGTCCAGGTGGGACAGGTTCGTCAGCGGGCCGGCCGGCGCCGGTGCGGGCGCCGGGGCCGCCGCCGGACGGGCTGTCGCCGCGGCCACCGGGACGGCCGCAGCGGCCGACACGGGAGCGGACGCAGGTACGGCGGCAGCGAACGCGGGGCTGCCCGTGGTGGCCGCCGCCGCGGTCGCGGCGGCGACCAGGAGGACCGCGGTCCGTCGACAGGAGAGGGACGTGCGCACAGCGACCTCCGTTGGTCGTGGTCCTCCGCCGGCCCCGTGTCGGTTGACAGCCGAACTGAACCGCTTTATAAACATCTGAGCAGATGCTTACCATCTCCGGCAGCGAAGCGGAAGGGCACCGTGGCCCAGCGTCCGACCATCGCCGACGTCGCGCTCACCGCCGGCGTGTCGGCCAGCGCGGTGTCCTTCGCGGTCAACGGCCGCCCCGGGGTGTCCGTGCAGACCCGCCGGCGGATCCTGGCGGCCGCCGACACCCTCGGGTGGGCCCCGAGCTCGGGCGCCCGGGCGCTGTCCCGCTCCCGGGCCGACGCCGTCGGCCTGGTCATGATGCGGCCACCGTCCCTGCTGTCGTCCGACCCCTTCTTCCCGGCGTTCATCAGCGGAGTCGAGAGCGAGCTCGAACGGTGCGGGCACGCCCTGCTCCTGCAGGTGGTCTCCGAGCCGGCGGTGGAGGCCGACCGCTATCGCCAGCTCGTGCGGCGGGGTCGGGTCGACGGCGTCCTGCTCACCGACCTGCGGGTCCGCGACGACCGGATCACACTGGTGGCGGAGCTCGGTCTGCCCGCGGTCACCCTGGGTCGGCCGGACCGCCCGTCGCCGTTCCCGGCGGTGGTGCTCGACGACCGGCCGGGGATGACCGCAGTGGTCGAGCACCTCGCCGCGCTCGGCCACACCCGGATCGCTCTCGTGAGCGGGCCGCCGCAGTACCTGCACGTCCGCCACCGCCGTGACGCCTGGGCCCGGACCCTGCGCGCGCACGGC
>CAXSIB010000253.1:0-5317 GCA_964237095.1 uncultured Actinomycetales bacterium | reverse complement strand
GCTCGGCGGTCGGGTCGACCCCGCGGGCGAGGACGACCTCCTCGTCGTGGGAGGCCACCCCGGGGGCCAGCGGGGTCAGCCGGGGGCCGGTGGCCGGGCCGACGTCGGGTCGGCGCGGGTCGACGACGTTGCGGCGGGACCCGCGCAGCAGCACCGCGACCCGCCGCCAGGTCACGTCGGAGGTCAGCGCGACCGTCCGGGCGGCCTCGGACACCGCGCGCAGCAGCTGGGTCCGGTCGGCCATGCCGAGCACGGCCGCGACGTCGGGCTGGTCGTCGGGACCGAGGCGGTCCGCGGCCCGCCCGGTCACCGCGTGCAGGGCGTCGCGGACGTCGAGCAGCAGCCCGCGCGCCTCCTCGAGGCGGCGGTGCGGGACGTCGACGAGCCAGCTCGCGACGAGGGCGTCCAGGACGACGAGGTCCCGCAGGCCGCCGCGGGCCTCCTTGAGGTCCGGGGCCTGGGCGTGGGCCAGGTCGCCGAAGGTCGCGGCCCGCTCGAGGTCCATCGCGTGCAGGTCGGGCAGCCGGCGCCGGGCGCCGGAGCGCCAGTCCGCGAGCAGCGTCGTGCGCAGCTCGAGGGTCAGCGCCGGGTCGCCCGCGATGTGGCGGGCGTCGAGCAGCGACAGCGCGGTGCGGAGGTCGGCGCCGGCGGCGTGGCGGGCGTCGGCGACGGTCCGGACCGCGTGGTCGAGGCGGACCCCGTCGTCCCACAGCGGATACCAGAGCCGTTCCGCGACGGCGGCGACCGCGTCGGGGTCGGCCGCCAGCGCCCGGGGCTCGTGCACCAGCACGACGTCGAGGTCGCTGGCGGGGGCCAGCTCGCGGCGGCCGTAGCCGCCGGTCGCGACGAGGGCGAAGCCGCTCGGCTGGCCCCACGGGTGGCCGAGTCCGTCGAGGGCGGCGACGAAGAGGCTGGAGAGCCGGATGTCCGCGCCGTCGGAGCGGACCCGGCGGCGGTCGGCCCCGACGGCGGTGGCGGCTGCCACCGCGGTCGGGGCCGAGGCACCGGGCACCCGGCGGCGTTCGCCGGGGAGCCGGTAGTCCTGTCGCCGCATCACGGCGCCCGGGTCTCCCCCGGTGCGGGTGACAGGGTCACGGACGGCGTCGGGTCAGACCGCGTCCGGGCCACGTTCCCCGGTCCGGACGCGCACGGCGGTCGTGACGTCGACCACCCAGACCTTGCCGTCGCCGATCCGCCCGGTCTGGGCGGTCTTGACGATCACCCCGACCACGTCGTCGGCGTCGCCGTCGTCGACGAGGATCTCCAGGCGCACCTTGGGGACGAGGTCGGTCTCGTACTCCGCCCCGCGGTAGACCTCGGTGTGGCCCTTCTGGCGGCCGTAGCCCTGGGCCTCGGTCACCGTCATCCCGGTGACCCCGAACTGCTCGAGGGCCGAGCGGACGTCGTCGAGCTTGAAGGGCTTGATGACTGCGGTGACGAGCTTCACGGTTCAGGCCCCCTGGGGAACGATGGTGGACGCGAGCGCTCCGACCGGCTCGGCCCGGTGGCCGCCGCCGAAGCCGCCGGCGTCGTACGCGGTCTCGCCGTGCTCGGCCAGGTCGATGCCGGACTCCTCGTCCTCGGGGGAGATGCGCATCCCGATCGTCTTGTCGAGGACCATCGCGATCACGTAGGAGACGACGAACGAGAACGCCATGACCGCGAGGGCCGCCACCACCTGCCGGCCGAGCAGCGTCAGGCCACCGCCGTAGAACAGGCCCTTCTGGGCCGTCGGGTTGCCGCCGGTGGGGGTGCCGAAGAGGCCGATGAGCAGCGTGCCCATGATCCCGCCGACGAGGTGGACGCCGACGACGTCGAGGGAGTCGTCGAAGCCCAGCTTCCACTTCAGGCCGACCGCGAACGCGCAGACCCCGCCCGCGACGAAGCCCAGGATGATCGAGCCACCCGGGTTGATGAAGCCGCACGCCGGGGTGATCGCGACGAGGCCGGCGACCGCGCCGGACGCCGCGCCGAGGGCGGTGGCGTGGCCGTCGCGCAGGCGCTCCACGACCATCCAGCCGAGCATCGCGGTGGCGGTCGCCGTGTTGGTGTTCATGAAGGCGAGGGCCGACAGCTGACCGGACGCGAGCGCCGAGCCGGCGTTGAAGCCGAACCAGCCGAACCACAGCAGTCCGGCCCCGAGGAGCACGAACGGCACGTTGTGCGGCCGCATGGGGTTGCGTTTCCACCCCAGGCGCTTGCCGAGCACGAGAGCGAGGGCCAGGCCCGCGGCGCCCGCGTTGATGTGGACCGCGGTCCCGCCGGCGAAGTCCTCGGCGAGCAGCTTGTTGGCGATCCAGCCGCCCTTGAGCCCGGTGATCCCGTTGAACGCGAACACCCAGTGCGCGACCGGGAAGTAGGCGATGGTCGTCCAGAGGACCACCCAGATGCACCAGGGACCGAACTTGGTCCGGTCGGCGATGCAGCCCGACGCCAGCGCCGGGGTGATGATCGCGAACATCAGCTGGAACGCCGCGAACACCAGGATCGGGATCCCGAGGGAGTCGATGGTCCCGAAGCTGTGGTGGTTCGACAGCCCCGCGTACTTCCACGGCTCGCCGACGAGACCGGCGAACCAGTCGTTCCCGAACGCCTCGGAGAAGCCGTACAGCACCCACAGCAGGCTCACGATCCCGATGCACGCGAAGTTCATCATGAGCATGTTCAGGACGGACTTCGTCCGGACCATGCCGCCGTAGAAGAACGCCAGTCCGGGCGTCATGAGCAGGACGAGAGCCGTGCTGGCGAGCACCCAGGCGGTGTTGCCGGTGTCGATCATTGGGCCTCCGAGGGCTCCGCGACGAGGAGCGGTGGGGGGGTGCGGTCCGGAGAAGGCTCGCGGCGCCGCGTTTCGGGCATCCCGGACTGATGTTACCAGCGTGTGAACAGGACCCCGCGGGTGTTACGCCCAGGTGACGCAGGTGATCGACATGACGCGCCGCTCCCAGCGGCTACGCAGCGTCCTCCGAGCCGATCAGCGCGTCGACGAACACGGCCGGGTCGAACGGCGCGAGGTCGTCCGGGCCCTCCCCGAGACCGACGAGCTTGACCGCGACCCCGAGCTCCCGCTGGACCGCGACGACGATGCCGCCCTTGGCCGTGCCGTCGAGCTTGGTCAGGACGATCCCGGTGATCGACACCGCCTCGGCGAACACGCGCGCCTGCACCAGACCGTTCTGCCCGGTGGTGGCGTCGAGCACCAGCAGCACCTCGTCGATCGGGCCGTTGCGCTCCAGGACCCGCTTCATCTTCCCGAGCTCGGCCATCAGGCCGGCCTTGTTCTGCAGCCGCCCGGCGGTGTCCACGATCACCGTGTCGACCTCGGCCTCGATGCCCTCCCGTGACGCCTCGAACGCGACGCTCGACGGGTCGGCGTTCTCCGCGCCGCGCACGGTCGGCACCCCGACGCGCCGGCCCCAGCTCTCCAGCTGGTCCGCGGCCGCGGCGCGGAAGGTGTCGGCGGCCCCGAGCAGCACGTCCGAGCCGCCGGACACGAGCAGGCGGGCGAGCTTGCCGACGGTCGTGGTCTTGCCCGCGCCGTTCACCCCGACGACCAGCACGACCGCGGGCCGGCCGTCGTGGCGGGCGACGGCCAGGCGCCGGTCGAGGCCCGCGTCGACGAGGGTGAACAGCTCCTCGCGGAGGATCTCCCGCACGTCGGCGGTGGTCCGGCTCGACTGCACGCGGACGCGGGTGCGGAGGCGGTCGACGAGCTCGAGGGTCGGGGTCACGCCGACGTCGGCGGTGATGAGGGTGTCCTCGACCTCCTCCCACGTCGCCTCGTCGATGTGGTCGCGGGACAGCAGCGTGAGCAGTCCGCGGCCGAGGCCCGACCGCGAGCGCGACAGCCGGTCCCGCAGCCGCGCGAGGCGGCCGGCCACCGGGAGCGGGGTCTCCAGCTGCCGTTCCGGCGCCTTGGCGACGGCCGTCTCCACGTCCGGCTCGGGCAGCGTGAGGGTCGACGAGACGGTCCGCGTGGGGGTGTCGCGGGGCTCCTCGGCGTCGTCGCCGACGCCGGGTACGTGGTCGACGCCCGGCCGCGGGGTCTCCTCGACGACGGTGCCCCGGGTCAGCTCCCCGGAGCGGCGGCTCCGCAGCGCGCGCCGCGAGGTCGGGATGGCGACGACCACCCCGATGACGATCAGGAGGCCGAGGACGATCAGGACGACGGTCGCAGTCACGCCCGTGATGCTCCCAGACCCCCGCCGACGGTCCCCCCGGTGGCGGCGGGCCCGGGGCTCAGGCGGGGACGGGCTCCCGGTCGCGGACGCGCTGGCTGATGACGGTGGTGACGCCGTCGCCGCGCATGCTCACCCCGTACAGGGCGTCGGCGATCTCCATCGTCCGCTTCTGGTGGGTGACCACGAGCAGCTGGCTGTTCTCGCGCAGCTCCTCGTAGATCGCCAGCAGCCGGCCCAGGTTGGTGTCGTCGAGGGCGGCCTCGACCTCGTCCAGGACGTAGAACGGGCTGGGCCGGGCCTTGAAGATCGCCACCAGCAGCGCGACCGCGACGAGGGAGCGCTCCCCGCCCGACAGCAGCGACAGCCGGGCCACCTTCTTGCCCGCGGGCCGGGCCTCCACCTCGATGCCGCTGGTCAGCGGGTCGTCGGGGTCGGTGAGGAAGATCCGTCCCTGGCCGCCCGGGAAGAGCCGCCCGAAGACGTCGGCGAACGCGGTCGCGGTGTCGGCGAAGGCCGCCGCGAACACCTCCCGGACCCGGGCGTCGACCTCCGCGACGACCCCCAGCAGGTCGTCGCGGGACCGCTGGAGGTCCAGCAGCTGCTCGGTGATGAACGCCAGGCGCTCGGTGAGGGCGTCGAACTCCTCCAGCGCCAGCGGGTTGACCCGGCCGAGCTCGGCCAGCGCCCGCTCGCCGCGGCGCCGCAGCGCCTCCAGCGCCGGCCGGTCGCGCGGCAGCTCCGGCTCCCGCGGCTCGTCGCCGGCGACGTCGGTGTCCGTGTAGCCGTCGGCGTCGGTCACGGCCTCGGCCGCGACCGCCGCCGGGCCGAACTCGGCGACGAGCTGCTCGACCGTCACCGAGAGCTGGTCGGCGGCCTGCGCGGCGAGGCGCTCGTGCTCGGCGCGGTGCCCGGCCAGCGCGAGCTCGGCGGCGTGGGCGGTCTCCACCGCGGCCGCGAGGTCGTGTTCGGCCCGGGACAGCTCCGCGCGGACCGACCGGACCTCGGCGGCGGTACCGACCGAGGTCTCCCGGGCGGCGGCGGCGAGGGCGCCGGCCTCCGCCGCCTGGGTGGCGACCACGCCGGCGAGCCAGCCCGCCCCGACGGCGACCGCGGCGGCCCGGGCGGCGAGGGCGTGG
>CAXSIB010000252.1:0-5318 GCA_964237095.1 uncultured Actinomycetales bacterium | reverse complement strand
AGCCGTACCTCGACCGGCGGCGACCGCACCGGGAGGTCCGACGGTCCAGGGAAGCCGATCGGTGACCCGGTCGAGGTCGGTCGGACGATCGCGCTGCGTCAGCTCGAGGTCCGGGAGCGGTCCCGCGGGGAGCTCGCGGACACCCTGCGCCGCCGGGGGATCCCGGACGACGCCGCCGCCGAGGTCCTCGACTCCCTCACCCGGGTCGAGCTCCTCGACGATGCGCGCTTCGCCCGGCTCTGGGTGGAGTCGCGCCGGCGGACCAAGGGGCTGAGCCGCCGGCTGCTGGCGATGGAGCTGAACCGGAAGGGCATCTCGGCGGAGGATGCCGACGCCGCGCTCGGCGAGGTCGACGAGGAAGCCGAGCAGGCGCTCGCCCGCCGGGTCGCAGAACGCAAGGCCGGCTCGCTCACCGGGGTCGCCCCCGAGGTCGCGATGCGCCGGGTCGCCGGCCAGCTCGCCCGCAAGGGCTACGGCGCGGGCACCTCCTACGGCGCGGCTTCCGCGGCGGTCCTCGCCACCGCCGAGGACCGGTCCGAGGAGTAGTCGAGGGCGGCGGTCAGGCGCCACCGAGCTGGTCGTGACCGGCCGGCGGAGCGATCAGCGCGGACGTCGGCAGACGTGTCACCGGGCGTTGCCCGCCTTGACCAGCGTGTGGCCGGTCCTTACGATCGGGCCGAACTGTCAAGGACGTGACTGCGCAGAACCCCCCGGACCGCGCCGCGTGAGCGGGCGACCGTATGTGTGTTGGCTTGGACAGAGCTCGGCTCCTCCCGGGACGGACCGGACGACGTGCTGCGTCGTCGGCCGACCCGGGTGCGAGCGGAGCCACACGTGATCGTCGCCGCGTCGTGGCGACCGGGTGCAGCACGTCCGCGACGGACTGCTCGACCGACCACTTCGGCGCCGCTGCCGCGGACCGGAGACACACGACCGTGTGACGGGGTCGGCCGCGGGGTCGGCGCTGACGCCGGTGCCGGGCCGGGTGCCTGAGCGCAGACCGGGGCCCGCCTGATGCATCTCGTCACCGGCATCCTCGTCGTCGCGGTCCTCGTCCTGGTCGTCGCCGTCGTCGCCGTGACCAGGCTGCTCGTCCACGCCCAGTCCCGGTCCGCGCTCCCCGCCGTCGTCGAGCCCGACGCCGGGCAGCGGGAGGCCGAGGCGCTCCGGGTCCGGACCGAGACCGCCGCGCTGGTGGCCGAGTCCGAGGCCGACGCCGACCGCGTGCGGACCGCCGCCCGGCGCGACGCCGAGCTCGCCCGCTCCGAGGCCCAGCAGGTGCTCACGGCGGCCACCGGCGCGGCCGAGGCGGAGCGGGTCCGGGTCGCGGAGCTGACGGCCCGGCTGGAGGAGCGCCGCACCGAGGTGGCCGCCGAGGCCCGCCACACCCGTGAGGACGTCGCCGCCCAGCGCCGCGAGCTCGAACGCCGCGAACAGCGGTTCGAGGAGCGCGAGCACCGCCTCGTCGTCGACGCCGAACGGACCGAGGCCCGGGGGGCCGCCCTCGACAGCCGCGATGCGGCCGTCGCCGACGCCGAGGCGGCCCTGGCCGGAAAACGCCGGGACCAGGACCTCGAGCGGGAGCGGATCGCCGCCCTGACCGCGGAGCAGGCCCGCGCCGAGCTGCTCGCGACGGCCGAGTCCGAGTCCCGGCGCGCCGCGGCCCTCATCGCCCGGGACATCGAGGCCGCGGCCCGCGCCGACGCCGAACGCACCGCCCGCCGGATCATCACCACCGCCATCCAGCGCCTCGCCTCCGAGCAGACCTCGGAGTCGGTCGTCTCGATCGTCGCGCTGCCGGCCGATGAGATGAAGGGTCGGATCATCGGCCGCGAGGGCCGGAACATCCGCGCGTTCGAGCAGGTCACCGGCGTGAACGTGATCATCGACGACACCCCCGACGCCGTGCTCATCTCCTGCTTCGACCCGGTCCGCCGAGAGGTCGCCCGAGTAGCGCTCGAAGCCCTCATCGCCGACGGCCGCATCCACCCCCACCGCATCGAGGAGATCTACGAGATCTCCGTCCGCGAGGTCGAGGTCCTGTGCCGGCGGGCCGCGGACGACGCGATGCTCGAGGTCGGGATCACCGATCTGCACCCCGAGCTGGTGACGGTCCTCGGCCACCTGCGGTACCGCACGTCCTACGGCCAGAACGTGCTCCGCCACCTCGTCGAGTGCGCCCACCTGGCCGGTCTCATGGCCGTCGAGCTGGGGCTCGACCCGACCGTGCCCAAGCGGTCGGCGTTCCTCCACGACCTCGGCAAGGCCCTCACCCACCAGGTCGAGGGTTCCCACGCCCTCGTCGGCGCCGACCTCGCCCGGCGGTTCGGTGAGCACCCCGATGTGGTCCACGCGATCGAGGCCCACCACGGCGAGGTCGAGCCGCGCACGGTGGAGGCGCTGCTCACCCAGGCCGCGGACGCCATCTCCGGCAGCCGTCCGGGTGCCCGCCGGGAGTCCCTCGAGGCCTACGCCAAGCGCCTGCGCCGCCTCGAGGAGATCGGCATGGCGCACCCCGGGGTCGAGAAGGTCTTCGCGATGCAGGCCGGGCGCGAGGTCAAGGTCATGGTGCTCCCCGAGCACGTCGACGACCTGCAGGCCCAGGTCATGGCCCGGGAGATCGTCAAGCAGATCGAGGACGAGCTGACCTTCCCCGGCCAGATCCGGGTCACCGTCATCCGGGAGAGCCGGGCCACCGAGATCGCCCGCTGACCCCGGACGCGAGCAGCCGGGCCGGGAGCCCGCCCGACTACCGTGGCCCGGTGATCGACCTGGACACCGCCGACGACCTGGAGACCTCCGACGACCCGCGGACCTTCGAGGTGCGCACCTACGGCTGCCAGATGAACGTCCACGACTCCGAGCGGCTCTCCGGGGTCCTCCTGTCCGCCGGGTACACCCCGGTCGCGACCGGCGCGACCGCCGACGTCGTCGTCCTCAACACGTGCGCGGTCCGGGAGAACGCCGACAACCGGCTCTACGGCAACCTCGGCCACCTCGCGTCGATCAAGGCCGCCCGCCCCGGCATGCAGATCGCCGTGGGCGGCTGCCTCGCGCAGAAGGACCGCTCGGAGATCGTCCGGCGCGCCCCGTGGGTCGACGTCGTGCTCGGCACCAACAACCTCGGGTCGCTGCCCGCGCTGCTCGACCGGGCCCGCGTCCGGGAAGAGGCGCAGGTCGAGATCCTCGACGAGCTGCTCGCGTTCCCGTCGACCCTGCCCACCCGCCGGGAGTCCGCCGCGTCCGCCTGGGTGTCGATCAGCGTCGGCTGCTCCAACACCTGCACCTTCTGCATCGTCCCGAGCCTGCGCGGGAAGGAGAAGGACCGCCGCCCGGGCGACGTCCTCGCCGAGATCGAGGCCCTCGTCGCCGAAGGGGTCATCGAGGTCACGCTGCTCGGCCAGAACGTCAACTCCTACGGCATCGAGTTCGGCGACCGGTCGGCGTTCGCCAAGCTCCTCCGCAGCTGCGGGACCGTCGCGGGCCTCGAGCGGGTGCGGTTCACCAGCCCGCACCCGGCGTCGTTCACGCACGAGGTGCTCGAGGCCATGGCCGAGACGCCGAACGTGATGCCCGCGCTGCACATGCCGCTGCAGTCCGGCTCGTCGCGCATCCTGCGCGCGATGCGGCGCAGCTACCGCCAGGAGCGCTACCTGGCGATCATCGACGACGTCCGGGCCACCCTGCCCGACGCCGCGATCACCACCGACATCATCGTGGGCTTCCCCGGGGAGACCGAGGAGGACTTCCGGGCCACCCTCGACGTGGTCCGGGCCGCCCGGTTCTCCGCGGCCTTCACCTTCCAGTACTCCCCGCGTCCGGGTACGCCGGCCGCGACGATGCCCGACCAGGTCCCGCCCGAGGTCGTCACCGAGCGGTACGGGCGGCTCGTCGCGGAGCTCGAGGACATCGCGTGGGACGGCAACCGGGCGGTCCTCGGGCGGGAGGTCGAGGTGCTGCTCACCGGCGCCGCGGGCCGCAAGGACGCCGGCACCGCGCGGTGGACCGGCCGCGCCCGGGACAACCGGCTCGTCCACCTGGCCCCGGTCGCCCCGGGCGGCGGGCCGCTCGACCCGGCGCCTCGCACCGGGGACCTCGTCCGCACGGTCGTGACCGGCGCGGCACCGCACCACCTCCTCGCCGACGGCGGCGTCCTCGCGCTGACCCGCACGCGCGCCGGTGATGCCTGGGCGGCCCGCCAGGAGCGCCCCGCCGCGGCGGCGCCGACCGGCGCGACCGCCGTGGGGGCGACCCGGGTCCCGGTGCTGCTCGGGCTCCCCGGCCGACGGTGAGACGACGGCGGTGAGCGTGTCCGCGGCGCCGGCGACCACCCGGGCCGCCGCTCCGGCCCGGGCCACCGCACCCGCATCCGCCTCCGGGGCTGAGCCCCGCCCGGCGCCGCCCGCCGGCCCGCTGCTCGCCGTCGTCGGGCCGACCGCGACCGGCAAGAGCGACCTCGCGGTCGCGGTGGCCGTCGCGGTCGGCGGGGAGATCGTCAACGCCGACGCCTCGCAGCTCTACCGCGGGATGGACATCGGGACCGCGAAGACCCCGCCGGCGGACCGCCGCGGCGTCCCCCACCACCTCCTCGACGTCCTCGACGTGACCGACGAGGCCAGCGTCGCGGAGTACCAGTGCCAGGCCCGCACGGCGATCGCCGAGATCGCGGCGCGGGGTCGGCTGCCGATCCTGGTGGGGGGGTCCGGGCTCTACGTGGCCGCCGTCCTCGACCCGCTCGACTTCCCCGGGACCGATGCGGACGTCCGGGCCCGCCTCGAGGCCGAGCTGGCCGAGCGTGGGCCCGGGGCCCTGCACGCCCGCCTCGCGGTGACCGACCCGGCGGCGGCGGCCGCGATCCTCCCGGCGAACGGCCGCCGGATCGTCCGGGCACTGGAGGTCGGGGAGCTGACCGGGACCCCGTTCGCCGCGAGCCTGCCCGCCCCCGGCGAGCGTCCCGCGGCCGTCCGCGTGCTGGTCCTCGACGCCGAGCCGGACGCCCTGGAGGCCCGGATCGCGGCGCGGGTGGACGCGATGTGGGCCGCCGGACTGGTCGACGAGGTCGCCTCGCTGGCCCCCAGGCTGCGGGCGGGGCGCACCGCGCGCCGGGCGCTGGGCTACGCGCAGGTCCTCCGGTTCCTCGACGGCGGGACCGACGAGGCGACCGCCCGGGAGGACACCGTGCGCGCGACCCGGCGGTTCGCCCGCCGGCAGCGCGCCTGGTTCCGCCGCGAGGACGCCGCGGTGACCGTGCGCCTCACCGGGGCCGCCGCGGTCGACGGCACGCCGGAAGGCGGCTCGGGCTGCCGTCCGGCGCGGCG
>CAXSIB010000251.1:0-5324 GCA_964237095.1 uncultured Actinomycetales bacterium | reverse complement strand
TCGGTGAGGTGTTTGAGCCGGTAGCTGGCGCCCTTGAGGGTGTGGACGTCGGCGTGGTGGACGATGCGGTCGATCATGGCGGCGGCGATGGTCTGGTCGCCGAAGACGTCGCCCCATCGGGCGAACGGCAGGTTGGACGTCAAGATCAGCGAGGCGTGCTCGTAGCGGGATGAGACGAGCTGGAAGAAGAGGTTCGCGGCGTCGGGGGCGAAGGGGAGGTAGCCGACCTCGTCGATCACGATCAGCCCGTAACGGCGCAGCTTGGCCAGGTCCCCGGCGAGCCGGCCGCGTTGGTGGGCGTCCTGCAACCGGGTGACCCAGTCCGTCGCGGTCGCGAACAGGACCCGGTGACCGGCGTGGCAGGCGCTGATCCCGAGGGCTGTCGCGAGGTGGGGTCTTCCCGGTCCCGGGAGGGCCGAGGAGGACCACGTTGCGGGCCTCGGTGAGGTAGTGCCCGGCCGCGAGGGGTGCGATGTCGGCGCGGCGGATCCCGGGCTGGTGATCGAACACGAACTCCTCCAACGTCTTCCGCGCCGGGAACCCCGCGGCCCGGATCCGCAGGTGCGCGCCGGAGGCGTTGCGGGCTGAGACCTCCCGGTCGAGGACCGCGGCGAGGTAGTCCTCATGGGACCAGCCCGCCTCACGGGCCTGGTCGGCGAGGCGGGCGGCGGTCTCCCGGATCCGCGGCGCTTTCAGCGCGGCGGACAGATACGCGATCTGCTTGCCGGTGTCGGGGTCGGTCGGGGTGACCATCAGGCGACCTGCCCGTCCAGGGTGATCCCGAACGCCCGGTCGTAGTCCGAGAGGTCCCGGACCAGCGGATCCGCCGCTGGTCGGGGCTGGGCGAACACCGCGCGGAGTCGGGCCGCGGCCTTGACATGGTCGGCGTCGATCGCGGTCGCGGCTGACACCCAGGAACGGGCGTGCCGGCCGACGCGGCGGCCGTCACCGGTGATCGTGACCGCGTCGAGGTCCCCGACGGCGTCGACCATCCGGCCGATCATGACCGGGTCGACGGAGTAGTCGCTGCCCGCGACGCGGACGAAGTAGTCCCGACCCAACCGGATCCGGACCCGATGCCCGAGGGTCGGGGCGACCGGCGGGATCGGCAGCATGCCGGCGCGGTCCTGGTCGAGGAGATCGACCGGTCGGGCGCGCAGCGACCGGACCCGGCGCTGGTTCGCCAGTGGCAGCCACTCGGCCAGCTGGGTGTTGAAGTCCGTCGGCGAGGCGAACGAGCGGCCGGGCATGAACGAGGTCTCCAGGAACCCATTCGCCCGCTCGACGATCCCCTTCGTCTCCGGATCGAACGGCTTCGCCTGGACCAGCCGCGTCGCCAACGTCCCGGTGAACCCCGCGACCCCGTCCGCCAGCCGGCCGCGGCGTCCGATCCCGGCCTCGTTGTCCCAGAGGAGTCGACGTGGGACCCCGGCCAGCTGCCCGGACAGCAGCGACCACATGCCGGCCAGCAGGTCCGGTGTCATCCGGGTCGGCAGCATCCGCGCGGTGATGAACCGGGAGAACGACGCGACGACCACCAACACCGGCGGCGACCCGACCTGACCTGCGCCGAGGGGGACCTTCACCGGGGGGAACCACAGATCGCACTGCCCCTCATCGCCCGGGGTGCTCGAGGCGGTCAGCCGGGTCCCGGGGAGCGAGCTCGGGCCGCACGAGGGCGACCCGCTTCCGGAACCACGACGGCGACCCCGTCCACCCGGTGCGTTCGGCGATCACCGTCGCCGGCATCGACGGGAACTCCGCCAGCAGAGACCGGACGTGGGTCTCGAACCCGTCGAACACCGACGGGGCCGGCGGCCGTGCATACGTCGGCGGTGTCTCCGCGGCCAACGCCCGACGGACCGTGCCTCGAGCCAACCCCAGCCGGTCAGCGATCGCCCGCTCCGACAGCCCCTCCCCGAAGTGAAGATGACGGACCTCCGCCCACTCCTGCACCCTGATCACCCAGCCAATCTCTGGTCAGGTGGTCCAGATTTCGAGGAGCACTACCGGTCCACTTTTCGGAGAGCGTCGACACCCCCGCCAGCCCCGGCCGGTCCAGCAGGGTCGGGGCAGCCGGGGCGCTCGGCTGATCCGGCGGGATCGTCACGGCTGCTCCGTCGACTCGGCGGGCGGTGGGAGGTCGACCCGGGAGAACCAGTCGCGGTGGCGGACCGCCCACGCCTCGACCTCGGCCCGGGTGGGCCGGCGCACCACCAACCGCGGCGGGTCCGCCCGGTCACCGCTGCCGTCCTCGGCCCCACCGTCCTCGGCCCCACCGTCCTCGGTGCCGCATCCGGGATGAGGATCAGCGGCGATGATCCGCCACAACAACCGGGGCCACTCCGGCGCCGCGTCGGGGCCTTCGTCATGGTGCTGGTCGAAGGTCACACCGACCGCCACCGCGGGTCGAGCTGCTCATTCCGGATCGTCGGCACGAGATCCCCCTGGTCACGTCGACTCGACGCCACCAGGATCCGGAGCAGCAGACGCCACTATCGCCCACCAACCCAGCCGTGACCACCACCGGCGAACCCCGCTCGGCCGCCACGCCAGCCACCCTGGGACCTCAAGACCTGGCCACACGGTGGAGGTGAGGCCGAAACCGGCGCCCGACGCCACGGGGTCCGGATTAAGCCGTCGTTGACACGGCCGAACCCGCCGCCGAGGAACCGCTGCCCCGCGAGTGCGGCGATCAGGTCGTCGGGCTGACCGCAGCAAATGGTGGCGCGGGCTCACCCGCGACACCGCTGCCTTGATGGACCGACCGCGGCGCGGTGGCGAACCTGGCTCCCCGGTCACGCGGGTCGGGGTCGCCCGAGGAGGTAGCCCTGGACGTGGTGGCAGCGACGGCGGTGAGCACGGCCAGCTGCTCCCGCGTAGCACCGAGTGGACCTGATGCACCGGGGAGTGCTGTCGGCGCACGGACGTGGGTCGTCACCACCAGCCCGGCGCAGATGCACCGGCCCGGTATCGCATGCACCCCCACGAGGCTCGAGGGGGAATGGTCGCCGTACCCGGCGCGACGCACCGGCGTCGGTATCGGCGACCTGGCCACCAGCGGTCTCGGGTCGTAGCGTGCGCCAACCGACCACCGCGCGCGGACACACAGTGACACGATCGACGCTACCGGTGAACGCCCCGGGAGGGCGGGCAGCCGACGCCGGCACGGATGCCCCGGTCCGGCGTCACCCACGGTTCGGGGCGGGACAGTCGGGGGATGGGTCAGCGCGTCACCCGAGTCTCGGCCGGGAACCGGCTGGTGGGGGGAGGGTCTTCGGGGACGACAGCCGAGCGCCTGGCGTCGCCCCCGAAGACAGGCTGAGCGTAGCGGGTTGAGAACTTCGCGTGACAGTCGAAACCGGGGTGGTGACCGGTCTGTCGTACCGGCCCCTCATGAGCGGTCACACCACCAAAGGGGTGCGTGACAACACCCGGAGACCTGGTTGGCGACGGTGATCTCCCGGGTTGGTAGGGGAAGTCGACCGCCCCAGCCGGCGCGGGCTCGAACGCAGGTCAGCGGCCGGTCCGGGTTTGATCGGCGGTCACCGACCCCGTCACCGGCAGGGGGTGGTCGTGGCGGCGGCACACCGGGGGACGTCCTGACCTGTGGATCGCCGGCCACCGGGTGCAGGCCACGCCCAGCTGCGGTACACGTCCACGTCCGCGACGACGCCCCCGCCTGCCGCGTCCACCCGCCTGCCGCGTCCACCCGGCCAGGCGCGGACAGATAGCGGCGGGGATCCCGCTGACTCGGCGCAGGTGATCCACCGGCTCAGGGGTTACACAGACCGCCGCGGGCACGGTGGGCCTCTCATCCACCTGAACAGGGGAGCACCGTGCACACCGCACCAGCGTCCGGCGCTGCGCAGGTCGACGACACCGCGTACTTCGACGGCCTCCGCCTGAGCGCGACCGCCGTGTCGGCCCGCGCCCATCGGGGCGGCCCCCTCAGCGGGGCAACCGCCTCCCTCGGGCCGTGCCCCGCACAGACCGGCCGGGGATACCACCCGCGGTGGCGCCGCCGCGGTGATGCCGGTGACCGGGTGGAGGTGGTCATCGACGCCCCCACCTGGACGGTGCGGCAGCTCGTCCCCGCCGGGCGTGAACGTGACGCGGCCGCCTTCGTGGCCCGGGTCAACACCGCCGTCACCCACGCGGCCGCCGCCAACTGGTGGCCGGCACCCACCCCGGCGGTCACCTGACCGCCACGGTCAGACGGCCGTCTGCTTCAGCGGGTGGGGGCCCGGCCGGCGGCGAGGGCCGCCCGCAGACCGGCCGCGTCGAGGCGGGTGACGTAGGCGGGTTCGTCGCGTTCGAACCGGGCGCCTTCGGCCAGCGGTCCGGCGTCGACGACGTCGAACCCGAAACTCTCGACCACGTCGGCGACGACCGTCTTGGCGGCAGGGTCGTCCCCGGCGATCGGCAGCGCCCGCCGACCCTCGGTGCCCGCCGGCTGGCCCTGCCCGGCCAGATCCACGTAGTAGATGTTGTTGAACGCCTTCACCACCCGCGACGCGGGCAGGTGCGCGGCGAGCAGCTCACTCGTCGTGGTCGACGCGGCGTCCAGCTCCGGGATCCACCCGTCCCGTTCGGGGTAGTAGTTGTCGGTGTCGATGACCACCTTCCCCGCCAACGGACCGGCGGGGACCTCCCGGTACCGGTGCAGCGGGATCGTGACCACCACCACCTCCCCGGCCGCGGCCGCCTCGGCCGCGGTGCCCGCCGACACCTGCGGCCCCAGCTCGGCCACCAGGTCGGCGAGGGTCTCAGGGCCGCGGGAGTTGCTCATCACCACCTCATGCCCGGCGCCCACCGCCAGCCGCGCCAGGGTGCTGCCGATGTTCCCGCTCCCGATGAACCCGATGATCACGACGGGCTCAACCCGTGGGCCCCCGCCGCTGTTCCAGACGCACCGGCTCGAGGGCTGTAGACCGGTCTGTTCCTGGGCGGCTCGGCTTCGGCGGTGGACACCAGGTTCGGGCGCAACGTCGGCAACGCCGGACCGGGAATGCGGCGGCCGCTACTGGGTCGTCCTGTCACGGGGCCCCGCGGGTCGCCGACCATCGCGGGCGGTCCACCGCGAGCGACGCCTCCCGCATCTGTTGACGTCCCTGACCCGCGGACACCCTCCCGGCGGGGTCAGTCGGAGAGGTGCTCGGCGTTCGTGCGGTGGAGCTCCCGGAAGAGGGGGAGGTGGGCCTCGCTGAGGGTGCGCAGCAGGCGCTCGCCGAGCGCGGTGAGCGTGAGGCGGGTGACGCGGGCGTCCGCGGGGTCGTCGTGGCGGCGCAGGAGTCCGGCGGTGACCATCCGGGCGACCAGCT
>CAXSIB010000250.1:0-5327 GCA_964237095.1 uncultured Actinomycetales bacterium | reverse complement strand
CTCGGGGGCGCGGCCGGAGCCGCGGCGGTCGCGGCGGCCGCGGTCGGCGGCACCGTCCGGTGTCGCCGGCACCACGTCGTGGTCCCGCTGCTGTCGGAGACGGTCGCGTCGACCGGCGCCGCGGGGGCTTCGGGGGCTGTGGGGAGTTCGGCGGACCGGGTGTCGGTCGGGGTCGGGCAGGCCGCCCGGGTGCTGCCGGGCACCCGGGTGCTCCGCACGGCCCCCGGGGCGGCGGCGCTCGTCGCGGCGGAACGGGCGTGGCTCGCGGCCGGCGCCCCGTGGACGACCACCGCCGGGTCCTCGACCGCGTTGACCCGCGGGGCCCTGCTGGACCTGCGGGTCCTCCTCGCCCCCGGCGGGGCCGCGGCCGCCGGGTGGTCCCCGGGCTGGCGGTACGTCTGGCCCCGCGACGCCGCCCACGTCGTCGCCGCCCTCGCGGTGAGCGGGCACCCGGCCGACGCGCTGCCGGTGCTGGAGTTCCTGCAGCGGGCCCAGCGCGCCGACGGCGGGTTCGAGGCCCGCTACGCCCTCGACGGCTCCGTCCCCGCCGACGGCCGACCGCCTCAGCTGGACGGGACCGGCTGGGTGCTCTGGGCGGCCACCCAGCTCGCCGGCGCGCTCTCCCTCTCCGAGGCCGTGACCACCCTCGGCCGGGTCCGCCCGATGCTGATCCGAGCCGCCGGGCACGCCCTGGACGCGATCGACACCGCCGACTCGCTGCCCGCGGCCTCGCCGGACTACTGGGAGACCCCGGAGACCGTGGTCACCCTCGGGACCGTCGCGCCGCTGCTGGCCGGGCTGTCGAGCGCCGCAGGGCTGCTCGCGCTGCTCGGGGAGTCGGCGCTCGGCCGGGAGGCGGCGGCGGGAGCGGGCCACCTCGAGGCGGCGATCACGGCCGGGTTCGCGCCGACCGGCTACCCGCGGCACCTGCACGGCTCCGACCGCGACGCGTCGGTGGCCTTCCTCCTGCCCCCCTACGCGGCCGGCAGCGTCCCCGCGGTGGTGTCGGCGCTGGCGGAGTCGGCGGCCTCGATGACCCGGCCGGGCGGCGGGCTGGCCCCGGGCTCGGGCTGGCGCGACGACGGGATCAGCTGGACCCCGGAGACCGCGCTGTTCGCCCTCGCCGCCGCGGGCTCCGGGGACGCCACGACCGCCCGCGCGCGCCTGGCCTGGCTGGCGTCCCACCGGACCGCGGCGGGGTCCCTGCCCGAGAAGGTCCTCTACGACGGCCGGCCGGCGTCGGTGGCGCCGCTGGCGTGGACCGCGGCCCTGGTCGTCCTGACCCTCAACGCCCTGCAGCCGGTGACCGGTGAGGCCGACGACCTGCACTGACGGTCACCGCCGCCCGGTCGCCGCGGCCCCCCGTTCTCGGGGAGGCCGCCGACGAGGCCGGCCGCACCCGGACCGGACGGGTTGCGGGCGACCGTCTTCTCCCTTGGTCACGAAGGCCTTCTCGGCCGCAGCGCGCTGACCAGGGGAGATGCGGACCCCGACCGTGTGCCGGTCGTGACCAAGGGAGAAAAACGGTCGCCGCAGCGCCGAGGTCGGCCGACGACCGGCCCGCCGCGGTCGACGGTCGAACCGGTCAGGGGCGGTCAGCCGGTCGGCGTACCGCCGCCGGGACGGCGGAACACCCGGACGTCCCACGCCGCCAGGGTGACCGTGCCGGTGTCCGGCCCGGTGTCGGGAGCCGGGGCCGCACCGTCGGCGAGCAGGTCCTCGACCCCGGCCGGGAGTGTGACCTCGGCCGGGTCCCACGACCAGTTCGCGACGAACGACAGGTGGTCACCGGCGGCGTTGGTCGCCCCGGTCACGGTGACCGACGGCGGCCGGCCCGCCCAGGCGGCGTTCGCCGGGGTCGGCACCAGCCAGCGGGCCAGGGCCGCCATCCCCCCGGCGTCGGGCAGCGTCCCGAGGTAGGTGACGCGGCCCGCGCCGTGGGCGTGGGTCGTGATCGCCGGCCACCGGCCCAGGTGGCGGTCGCCGTAGGTCGCGAGCGCGGTCGCGGTGTCCAGCACGAGCCCGTCGGCCCACGCGGTGGCCGTCGTCCCGGCGGGCAGGTCCAGCCCGCCCGGCCCGCTCCCGGCAGCGTCGGCCAGCGGCACCGCCCGCGCCAGGTTGGTGTACTCCAGGTAGTGCGCGCCGACCGCCTCGCGGAGCCGCCCGGGCATGACCTCGTGGCGGGCCTGGACGTCGGGGTCGACGTAGCCGGAGCGGAAGCCGAGGACGAGGTGCCCCCCGGCCGCCGCGTAGGCGGCGAGCCGGTCGAGCAGCGCGTCGCTCGCGACGTACAGGACGGGCACGACCAGCACCGGCCAGCGCCGGACGAGGTCCTCCACGGGGAAGGCCAGCGCCGCGGGCGCGGTCGCGTCCGCGGGGCCGACCGGGTCGACCGGCCCGAGAGGACCGAGCGGGCCGTCGTCCGCGGGCGCCGTCCCGAGGTCGGCCGGGCCGACGACCGCGACCTGGCGGCCGGTGTCGAAGAACCCCCGGTAGGTGGCGCCGAACACCCGGTCGTAGGACTCCGGGTCGCTGACGCGGCTGCCCTCCCGGGCCAGCGGCGGGTTGAACTGGAAGGCCCAGCGGCTCTCCTCCGACCGCAGGACCGCCACGTCGACGTCCGGGACCAGCGGCGCGATCGCGGCCCCGGCGCGGGCGAACTCCCCGCCGGTGCGGGCGATCTCGGCGTAGGCGCGGCCCGGGGTGAGGCTGTGGCCGAGGATGCCGCCCCAGTACATCTCGTTGCCGTAGTGCAGCGTGTGCCAGTGCCAGTACTCGACCATCCGCGCGCCGCGGGCCACGAACACCCACGCGGCCTGCCGCCACTGGCCGTCGTAGGCGGGATAGTTCACGTGGGGCTCACCGATCGAGCTCGCGTTGGTCTCGGTGACCAGGAACGGCCCGTCCTTCAGCCCCCGTGCGAGATCGGCCTCGAACGACAGCCACCACAGGCCGGTCCCCCGGCTCCACGCCGGCGCCGGCGCGGTGGCGGCGGCCGGCGCCTGGGGCATCGTGAACGCGTCCTGCATGGCGTAGTAGGGGTTGACGGCGACCACGTCGAGGACAGGCCCGACCGCGGCCTCGTGCGTCCCGGGCCGGCCGTAGGCCAGGCAGGTGGTGATGAACTGGTCGTCGCGGGCGCGCAGGCGGACGAGATCGGCCTGCCAGGCCAGGAAGTCCGTGGTCAGCCCGGCCTGGTAGCGGCGCCATTCGAGGTCGTAGCCGGGGGTGGTGTTGCCGTCGGGGGCCCAGAGGTCCTCCCAGCCGCCGAGTCGGTGTGACCAGTACGTCAGACCCCAGCGCCGGTTGAGCTCCTCGACGTCGCCGTAGCGGCGGCGCAGGTGGTCGCGGAAGCCCTCGAAGGTCGCCGGGTTCGCGAACAGCTCCGCGCCGGGCTCGTTGTCGATCTGGTAGCCGATGACCGCGGGGTGGTCGGCGTAGCGGTCCACGATCCGCCGGACGACCCGCCCGGCGTAGTCGCGGAACGCGGGCTGGGAGTAGTCGACGTTCTGCCGGTGCCCGTAGGGGATCGGCTCGCCCGAGCGCCGCTGCGCCATCAGCTCGGGGTGCTTGCGGTGCAGCCACGCGGGGATCGCGTAGGTCGGGGTGCCGAGGATGGCGGCGATCCCGCGCCGGTGGGCCCCGTCGAGCACCGGCTGCAGCCAGTCGAGGTCGAAGACGCCGTCGGCCGGCTCCCACGTCGACCACACCGACTCCCCGACGCGGATCACGCTCAGGTGCGCGGCCGCCATGAGGTCCAGGTCGGTGTCGAGTCTCTTGTAGGGCTGGTACTCGTGGTAGTACGCGGCGCCGTAGAGGACGCGGTCGCCGAGCCCGCGGGTCGGGTCGGGCGCGCTCATGCGGGCAGTCCCTCGACGACGCGGCCACCGACCCGGGCGGCGCCGTCGCCCTCCGGGGTGGCCACGAGGCGCGAACCGCGGCCCTGGGTGATGACCACCGGACGCCCGAGGGCGACGGCCAGCGGGATCGCCGCCGACCCGGTCGCCTGGTCCTCCTCGACCCCGACGGCCGCGGCGAACACCCGCGACCGCACCGCGCCGGCGTCCCGGTCCGACCACGCCCAGACCACGTCCAGGGTGTCGTCCCCGCGCGCCTCGACGGCGTCGACGGCCGCCGGGCTGTCGAGCTCGACCAGCCGCCAGGGCGGGCACCACGCGGCCGGGGCGCGCACCCACCAGTCGTCCCCGTCACGCCCGCGGGCGACCTCGCCCGCGGGGGGCCGCAGCACCGCCGGCGCGACCGCCACCCCGGCCGCGTCCCGGTCGAGCCACCAGCCGAGGCCGACCAGCGGGTGCCCGGCGAAAGGCAGCTGGACCGCGGGGGTGAAGATCCGGCAGCGCCCGGCCGCGGCGTCGTCGACGAACACGGTCTCGCTGAATCCCAGGCGGGCCGCGATGTCCTGGCACGCCGCGTCGTCGAGGCCGGCGCTGTCCGGGCGCACCCCGAGGGCGTTGCCGTGCCGCCCCGCCGTGTCGGTGAACACCGTCACGGTGCTCACCCCGGTCACCCCGGCCACCCGGGAGGTCACGTCCGTGTGCGTCGTCGCCATGGGCGGGAGTCTGCCCCCCCGGTGGGTGCGCCCCGACGGGACCGGCCGGACCCGGACCCTAGGGTGGTCACCGGGCACCGCCGCCCGGGAAGCAGGCCAGGAGGGGCAGCCGCCGGTGAAGGTCGCACGCCTGCACGGGGTCCACGACCTGCGGGTCACCGACGAGCCCGCCCCGGGCGCGGTCGGCCCGGGCCACAGCGTGGTCGAGGTCACCGCGGTCGGCCTGTGCGGGTCGGACCTGCACTGGTACACCGACGGCCGGATCGGGGACGACGTCCTGACCCGGCCGGTCGTGCCCGGGCACGAGATCGCCGGGATCGTCCGCGGCGGCCCGCTGGACGGCCGCCACGTGGCCGTCGACCCCGCGATCCCCTGTGGCTACTGCGACCTGTGCCGGGCCGGGCAGCCCAACCTGTGCCGGCACCTGCCGTTCGCCGGGCAGGGCGGCACCGACGGCGGGCTGCAGCAGCTCCTCGTCTGGCCGACGGACCGCCTGTACCCACTCGATGATCCGGCCGTCGCGGGCGGGACGCGACGGGCGCTGTCGGACGCCGACGGCGCGATGCTCGAGCCGCTCGGGGTCGCGGTGCACGCCGTCGACCTCGGCCACGTCCGGCTCGGGGCGACGGTCGCGGTGCTCGGGTGCGGGCCGATCGGCCTGTGTGTGCTGCAGGTCGCGCGGGCGGCCGGCGCCGCGACGGTGCTCGCGGTCGACCCGCTCCCCCACCGCCGCGCGGCGGCCCGGCTCCTCGGGGCG
>CAXSIB010000249.1:0-5345 GCA_964237095.1 uncultured Actinomycetales bacterium | reverse complement strand
TCGCGCCGCCGCCGCAGGCCGCCGCGACCGCGGCGGCGAGGGCCGCCGCCGCGAGGGGCAGGACCCGGGATCGTGTGGATGGCATGCCGTCTCCTCGGGTGGTGGTGCGGGGGGTCAGATGATCCTCAGGGCCGTGAACGCTCACACCGCCCGGCCCGGATCGTGACCGGATCGTGATCCGCCCACGGTCACAGGTGGCGGCGGTACCAGTCGAGGGTCCGCCGCCGGGCGTCCTCGACGTGCGCCGGCTCCCGGAGCTGGTGGCCGTCGCGGGGGTACACCACGAGCTCGACCCCGGTGCCCGCGGCCCGCAGGGCGTGGTGCAGCTCGTGGGCCTGGCCCACCGGGACGCACGTGTCCTCGGCGCCGTGGGTGATCAGCGTCGGCGCCGGGTGGCCCCGCCGGCGCAGCGCGGGGCTCCGGTCGGCGGCCAGCGCGCCCGCCTCCTGGAGGGTGCCGCCGAGCAGCGCGTCGTAGAACGGGCCGTTGTTGGCGGTCCCCCAGCAGCTGGCCAGGTCGCTCATCCCGGCGTGGACGACCCCGCAGCGGAACACCGGCGAGGTGCAGACCGCCCAGGCCGTCAGGTACCCGCCGTAGCTGGCCCCCGTGGCCGCGACCCGGTCGGGGTCGGCCCAGCCGGCCCGGACGCAGGCCCCGATCCCGGTGAGCACGTCGTCGAACTCCAGGCCCGCCGGGTCCCCCAGGTTGGCGCGTGCCCACGCGCGGCCGTGGCCGGCGCCGCCGCGCGGGTTCGGGTACAGGACCGCGTAGCCGGCGCCGGTGAGCTCCTCCGCCAGGGGCAGCTCCCAGGCCCGCCGCCACGCCAGCGACGGGCCGCCGTGGATGTCGACCACCAGCGGCCGCGGCACCGCGGCGGACCCGGCCGGGCCGACCGCCGCGGGGAGGACCAGCACCCCGTCGACGGTCGACCCGTCGCTCGACGTCCAGGTGAGGGTCTCGACCCGGAACCCGCGGTCGCGCGACCGGCCCGCGTTGAGGCGCGTCCACGGGCGGGGCGCGACGCCGCCCCCCGCGCCGCCGGGGTCCTCGTCGAGGACGACGATCTCCGGAGGCTCGTCGGGGGTGGACCGGACGGCCAGCGGGCCGCCGGCGCGGGGCACGACCTCCGGGTGCCACGGCCCGTTCCCGAGCGACGCGTCGTCGGCGGTGCGGGTGACCCGGCCGACGGTGTCCGGACCGGGCTCCGCGAGGCCGTCGACGACCCCCCACACCGTGCCGACGCCCGCCCAGCCGGCAAACCACAGCCGGCCGTCGCCCTCCCACCGCAGCCAGGTGACGTCGCAGTCGAGGGGGCGGTCGGTCCGCAGCGCCCACGCGGTGCCGGCCGCCCCGGCGGTGCCGCCGGCCGGGAGACCCGCCTCGAGACCCGCCACCAGGACCTCACCGGCGAGCAGGCCGCGGTCACTGGACCAGCCGTCCACGAAGGCCACGAAGCACCCCGACGGGTCGACGGTCGGGCTCGCGACCGAGAACTCCGGGCGGTGCAGGGTCCGCGGGACCTCCTGCCCCGCCCGGAGGAGCGCCAGCTCGGCGCGGTACCAGCCGGCCTCGCCCGGGTCGACCGAGCCGACGACGACGGTGGCGTCCCCGCCCGGGACCGCCGCCGACTCCCAGACGGTCAGGCCCCCGGAGTCCACCGGGCGGGTGGCGCCGGTGCCCGGGTCGAGCCCGACGAGGCGACGCCGGCCGGGCGCGCCCGCGACCAGCGGGTCGGGTGCCGCCGCGCCGGTGCGGCGCCACGCGGCCGGCGGGGCGCTGTCGACGTCGGGATCGGCGAGCAGCAGGGTGATCGTGTCGACCCGGTCCCACGACAGGTGCTCGACGGTCCCGGCGACGACGTGCTCGACGACGTCCGGGGCGTCGTCCGGGGCCGGGCCGCCCGCACCGGCCACGCGGCGGACGACGACCCGGCTCCGGCCCTCGCCGTCGCCCTCGTCGTGGGCGGTGGCGATCAGGGTGCCCGTCGGGTCGAACCCCGGGCCGGCCGCGGGGACGCGGGCGTCGATCCGGTGCGGCTCGCCGTCGGGCGACCCCAGCCAGAGGCCGTCCTGCCCACCGGTCCAGGCCGGGAGCTGTCGGACGACGAAGGCGACCAGCCCGGTCCCCGGGGCGTGCACGACGCCGCCCGGCCGCGAGACCGGGGCCGCGGGCACCGGAGCCGGAGCCTGGACCTGAGGCGGGGCGGGGGCCGGGGCGGGTGCCGTCATCGACGGCACGCTGTCACAGCGGGACGGCCTCCCCTCACGGGTGGCCGGAGCCGGCCCGCCCGGGGCGTCCGCGCGACCGACCCGACGCACGAGTGGCGTGAGATGCCCGGCGGGCGGGCATCTCCCGCCACGTGTCGTCCGGGCCGCTGCGGCTACAGCCGGGCCCAGGCCTCGACGAAGGTGGCCCGCAGGATCTGCTCGATCTGGTCGAAGTGCTCCTGCCCGCAGATCAGCGGCGGGGACAGCTGGACGATCGGGCCCGCGGCGCGGCAGTGCAGACCGGACTCGAACAGCCGGGGCGCGACGAAGCCCCGCAGCAGCCGCTCGGTGTCGGCCGCGTCGAACGGCGCCCGGGTCGCCCGGTCCCGGACGAGCTCGATCGCGTAGAAGTACCCGTCGCCGCGGACGTCCCCGACGATCGGCAGGTCCAGCAGCTTCTCCAGCGTGGTCCGGAAGGCGTCCTCGTGGCGGCGGACGTGGCCGAGGAGGTCCTCCCGCTCGAACACGTCGAGGTTGGCGTGCGCGACCGCGCAGGACACGGGGTGCCCGCCGAAGGTGTGTCCGTGCGCGAAGGAGTTCGAGCCGGTCAGGAACGGCTCCATCACCCGGTCGGAGGCGATCATCGCGCCGAGCGGGGCGTAGCCGGAGGTGATGCCCTTCGCGCACGTGATGAGGTCCGGGACGTAGCCGTACCGCTCCGCGCCGAACATCGTGCCCAGGCGGCCGAAACCGCAGATGACCTCGTCGGAGACGAGCAGCACGTCGTGGCGGTCGCAGATCTCCCGCACCCGCTGGAAGTACCCCGGCGGCGGGGTCAGGCAGCCGCCGGAGTTCTGCACCGGCTCGAGGAACACCGCGGCCACGGTGTCGGCGCCCTCGGCCAGGATCATCGCCTCGATCTGGTCCGCGGCCCACACCCCGAAGCGGGACAGGTCGTCGCCGTGCTCGGGGGCCCGGTAGAAGCCGGTGTTGGCGACCTGGAAGGCGCCGGGCACCAGCGGCTCGTAGGTGCTGCGCATCTCCGGGATCCCCGTCAGGGCGAGCGCTCCGGCGGTGGTGCCGTGGTAGGCCCGCGCCCGGCTGATCGCCTTGGTCTTCATCGGCCGGCCGGTCAGCTTGAAGTACTGCTTCGCGACCTTCCACGCCGACTCCACGGCCTCGCTGCCGCCGCCGACGAAGAACACCCGGTTGAGGTCGCCCGGGGTGTGGCTGGCCAGGCGTTCCGCGAGGGTGATCGCCTGCGGGTGGGCGTAGCTCCAGATCGGGAAGAACGCGAGGGTCTCGCCCTGGCGGGCGCCCGCCTGCGCGAGCTCGCGGCGGCCGTGCCCGACCTGGACCGCGTAGAGGCCGGACAGCCCGTCGAGGTACCGCTTGCCGTGCTGGTCGAACACGTACGGCCCCTCGCCGCGCACGATGACCGGGACGTCGGCGTCGGCGTAGGAGCCCATCCGCGAGGCGTGCAGCCACAGGTGGTCCCGCGCCCGGCCCGCCCACGACGGGTCCCCCGCCGCGACGCCCGGAGCGGTGTCGGTCTCGGTGTCGGTCTCGGTGTCCTCGACCGCGGTCATGGGAGGTCCTCGTTCCGCCGGGCTGGTCGTCGGGAGGCCGGCCCCGGCGCCGGTGGTTGGATGGTGCCATGGAATTCCGCCACCTCGGGGCCTCGGGCTTCAAGATCTCCGAACTCACCTACGGCAACTGGCTGACCCACGGCTCACAGGTGGAGAACGAGACCGCCACCGCGTGCGTCCGCGCCGCGCTCGACGCGGGCATCACGACGTTCGACACCGCCGACGTCTACGCGAACACGAAGGCCGAGACCGTGCTCGGGGAGGCGCTGAAGGGTGAGCGCCGGCAGTCCCTCGAGATCTTCACCAAGGTCTTCGGGCCGACCGGACCCAAGGGCCACAACGACCTCGGGCTGTCCCGCAAGCACATCATGGAGTCGATCGACGGATCCCTGCAGCGGCTGCAGACCGACTACGTCGACCTCTACCAGGCGCACCGCTACGACTACGAGACCCCGCTGACGGAGACGATGCAGGCCTTCGCCGACGTCGTCCGCCGGGGCAAGGCCCTGTACATCGGCGTGAGCGAGTGGACCGCGGAGCAGCTGCGGGCCGGGCACGCCCTGGCCGAGGGCCTCGGGTTCCAGCTGATCTCCAACCAGCCCCAGTACTCGATGCTGTGGCGGGTCATCGAGGCCGAGATCGTGCCGACGTCGGTGGAGCTCGGGGTCTCCCAGGTGGTGTTCTCCCCGATCGCACAGGGTGCACTGACCGGCAAGTACCTGCCGGGCCGGCAGCCGCCGCCCGGGTCGCGGGCCACCGACGAGAAGGGCGGCGCGGACATGATCCGCCGCTTCATGGACGACGACGTGCTCACGCGCGTGCAGGCGCTGAAGCCCGTCGCGGAGTCCCTCGACCTGTCCCTCGCGCAGCTCGCGATCGCCTGGGTGCTGCAGAACCCCAACGTGGCCACGGCGATCATCGGGGCGTCGCGCCCGGAGCAGGTCCACGAGAACGTGAAGGCCGCCGGGGTCACGATCCCGGCCGAGTCGATGGCCGCCATCGACGCGGCGCTCGGTGACGGCGTCGAGCGCGACCCCGCCCGTACCGAGGACAGCTCCCCCAAGTCCCGCGAGGCCTGAGTCCCCGGAGGGAGGGGGCCGCGGGGGCTCAGCTCGGCAGGGCGGCGAGCGCGACGAGTGCCGCCGGGCGGACCTGGTTCCGCCCGGCGCGCTTGGCCTCGTAGAGCGCGGTGTCCGCGGAGCTGAGCAGGTTCGACACCGTGGCCGTCGGGATCGAGGTGGCGTGCCCGATGCTGACCGTGACGGGGAGTCCCTCGGTGACGGGCTCCCAGGGCTGGTGGCCGATGAGCCGGCGGGTCCGCTCGCACAGGGCGTGCGCCTCGGCCTCGTCGGCCCCCGGGACGACGAGCAGGAACTCCTCCCCGCCGAGGCGGGCGGCGAACCCCGGCTCGGGGACCAGCCGTTGCAGGAGCTCCCCGATGCGGGCCAGGACAGCGTCGCCGGTGGAGTGGTTGCGCTCGTCGTTGACCCGCTTGAAGTGGTCGATGTCGAGGATGGCGACGCTCAGCACCCGGCCCGCGACCTGGTGC
>CAXSIB010000248.1:0-5357 GCA_964237095.1 uncultured Actinomycetales bacterium | reverse complement strand
TGCGGGGGTCGCACACGGCCTGCGGGGACAGGTTGACCGACAGGTAGGTCCCGGTGGGCAGGTCGGGCAGCAACGCCACGGCGGCCCCGGCGGCGGCGAGTTCGAAGCGGACCCCGAGCCCGAGGGCCGCCGCTTCGGCGAACACCTGGTCCGGGCGGCGCGGGCCGCCGTGGTGGTCGGTGAACCGGGACAGGGCCTCGAAACCCACGGGGGCACCGGTGGTCAGGTCGACGATGGGCTGGACGACGACGGTGCTGCGCTCACCGTCGAGCAGGGGCAGGAACGCCGCCCGGCGGGTCTCCCGGTCCCGGTCGTACTGGGCTTCCTGGGCGAGGCGGTGGCCGATGAGGTCGGCGATCGTGCCCATGGCCTGCACCTGCGCACTCGTCGGGGGCGCCGTCGCGGTGCCGTGCAGCCCGCACAGGCTGCCGTAGAGGGTCCCGTCGGGCAGGCGGACCGGGACCCCGCAGTAGGCGCCGACGCCGAGCGCGGCGGTCACCGGCATCGCTGCGGTCAGGGGGTGGGCGGCGATGTCGGGGACCGCGGTGGGGATCCGGCCGTCGAGCATGAGCCCGCAGTAGCCGTCGGCGGCGTCGATGACCGTGCCCTCGGCCAGTGCCGGTGCCCCCGGTCCGGCGGCGACGGTGGTGAAGGTCTGCCGGATGCCCTCGAGGCGGGCCAGGAAGGTGAGGTCGACCCCGAGGACGGTGCGGGCGGTGGCGAGGATCCGGCGCACCGACGGCGACGGCTCGGTGCCCGAGTACGGGTCGGTGGCCCGGTCGGGGGTCAACGCGAGACCGTCGATCAGCGCCCGCGCCGCGGCGGCGCCACGCAGGGCGGCGGTCACGGTGCCGGCGTGGGCGGCCAGGACCGACCCGAGGTGGGCGGCGTCGTCGGTGAACACCGGCTCACCGGGGGACCGGCTGAGGTACAGCCCGCCCTGGACGCGGCCGTCGACGACGATCGGCAACCCGAGCAGCGGCCCCATCGGGACGTGACCGGTCGGGAACCCGACCGAGTCCGGGTGGTCCGCGAGACGGGCGAGTTGCAGGGTCTGCCCGGCCAGGACGGTCCCGACGAGCCCGACCGGGCGCGGCAGGTGCGGCAGGGCCGCGACGTCGTGGGCGGCCATCCCCCGGTGGGCCAGGGCGGTGGGGATGCCGTCGGGGCCGACCAGCAGCGCCACCGCGTACCGGGCGGGCACCAGCACCTGCGCGGTCTCGACCAGCCGCTCGAGGACCGCGTGTTCATGAGACTGGGTGGCGATCGAGACGATCTGGTCGGCCGCAGACCGCAACGTCACCCCCGGTCGGCCCGAGCCGTCGTCCCAGCCGGGCCCCCCGTTCCAGGCGACAGCTCCGTGGTCGTGGATCGGCGGCTGAGCCTGCGTGATGCCGATGGGCGAACCGGTGGAGGACGACACCATCACCGGCCGGCACCTGACATCAGGCCACCCTGACTGACACCACCTGACCACCACCTGAGGTGATCGGCCCGAGCCGTCCGCCGCCGAACCCACCACCCTCGGCAGCGGCTCGGACAGCGGGGCGAACCGGTCCTCCAGACCACCGGGCGAGCCGCCCCACGCTGCCGTGACCTCCACCGTTCACCGGCTCCGGCTCCGGCTCCGGCTCTCCGATCGTCGCCCGGGTCACCGACCTGTCCCCGGGACCGGCGCACCTGTGGTGGACAGACGGAGTCGTGCAGCGACGCGGGTGCCTGAGCTCATGGAGTCGGCGTTCTCGGGACGACCCCAGCCGGGTTGGGGGCGGTAGGCGCGCAGGAACGCGCGGGCGCCGTCCGCGACCGTCTGTTCGACGCGGGTGTCACCGACGGAGGCGCCCAGGGTGAGGGCGTCGACGGCGGGGAGCACCGTGAGCGCGACGTAGTGGTCGGCGGCCCGGCGCGGGTCGGGGACTTCGAGCAGTCCCCGCCGACCGAGATCGGTGAACTGCTCGGCGAGGGCGTCCTCGGGCGCGTCGGCCCACCGGTCGCGCACCTCGGGCAGGTGGACGCCTTCGGTCGTGATCAGTCGCAGGAGAACCGGGTAGTCCGAGGAGCGGCGGGTGGCGAGGACGATGCGATCGGCGAAGGCGACGAGGGCCGGCTCGAGGTCGACCACGTCGACGAGGGTCTCGGCGATCGCCGCATGGACGGTCTCCATCAGGGATCGGCCGGCGGCGTCGACCACGGCCATGAGCAGGGATCGTTTGTCGCCGTAGTAGTCGTAGACCGTCCGCTTCGACACCCCGGCCCTCGCGGCGACGGCGTCGACGCTGGAACGCTCGAACCCCTCCGCGAGGAAGAGCTCCCGGGCCGCGGCGAGGATCGCGGTCCGCTTGTGGGCGGACCCGGCCCGCAGTGTCCTGGGCGGGGCGTCGGACGTCGTCGGGGCTGCCTGCACCGGACCGATCTTACCCGGCGGTGTAGTGAACGTACTGCACGGTGTAGTTTTGCCACATGGCTCTCACCCGCAGCCCCCTGACGACCCCCGCCAACCCGCCACGCCCGCCACCCCGGGGAGGGACGACAGCGGAGCCGGTGAGCGACCGCCGGCTCACCCTCGCCAGCGTCGTGCTGGTGCTCGGGGCCATGACGACCCTGCTCGACACGACGATCGTCAACGTCGCCCTGCCGCACCTGCACGCCGTGTTCCACGCCTCCGTCGCCAGCACCCAGTGGGTGGCCAGCGGCTACCTCCTCGCCCTGGCCGGGGTCATCCCCCTCAGCGGCTGGGCCTCGGAGCGGTTCGGGTCCCGGACGGTGTGGATGACCGCGGTCGGGGTCTTCCTGGTCGGCTCGGTGCTGTGCGGGCTCGCGTGGTCCCTGCCCAGCCTCATCGGCTTCCGCGTGCTGCAGGGGATCGGCGGCGGTCTCGTCCTCCCGGTGTCGATCTCGATCCTCACCCAGGCCGCCGGGCCCGAACGGCTCGCCCGGGCCCTGGCCGCGATCATGGTCCCGGCACAGCTCGCGCCGATCCTCGGGCCGGTCGTCGGCGGCGCGATCGTCGACGCGGTCAGCTGGCGTTGGCTGTTCTACGTCAACGTGCCGCTGTGCCTCGCCGCCCTCGCGCTCGCGCCGAGGTTCCTCCCCGACTCCCCCCGGTCGGTCCACCGCCTCGACGTCCCCGGCTTCCTCCTGCTGACCCCGGGGCTGGTGTCCCTCGCCTACGGCATCAGCGAGGCCGCCGACGCGGGCGGCTTCACCGCCACCCGGGTCTGGGGACCGGTCACCGCCGGGGTGGTCCTGGTGGCCGGCTTCGCGGTGTACGCGACCCGCGCGGTGCGTCCCCTCATCGACGTGCGCCTGTTCACCCGGCGCAACTTCGGCCTCGCCAGCGTCATCACCCTCGCCGCCGGCTTCTCCAGCTACGCGGCGATGTTCCTGCTCCCGCAGTACTTCCAGGTCGCCCGCGGGGACTCCGCGCTGCACACCGGGCTCCTCCTGATCCCGCAGGGACTCGGCACGATCACCTTCGTGCTCCTCCGGAAGGTCGTCCGCCGGGTGGACACCCGGTACGTCGTCGCCGGCGGCATCGCCCTGACCATGATCGGAATCCTCCCGTTCGCCCTCGCCGCGACAGCCGGCGCCACGGTCCTGTTGCTGGCCGGGGTGTTCCTGCAGGGGCTCGGGGTCGGTGCGGTCCTCTTCCCCATCGCGACCCTCGCGTTCACCGGCCTCGCCAGGCCCGAGATGCCACGGGCCAGCGCCGGCTTCAGTGTCGTCCAGCGGGTCGGGGCACCATTCGGGGTCACCGTGGTCGCGATCCTGCTCCAGCGCTCCCTCGCCCATGCCGCGGCGCACGGGACCGCCATCACCGCGGCCTTCGGCCCGACCTTCTGGTGGGTCCTGGCCTTCAGTGCCGTTCCTCTCGCCCTCGCCTTCCTGCTGCCCTCCCTCGACCGGACACCGGCCTCGACCCCGGCCGCGCAGGTGGTGCCCACCGCGCAGCCCGCTCCTGAGCGTCGACCCGCCTCCGCCGTCCTGCGGACGTACCGACAGAGCCAGGGCTGGGAGGCGGACGAGTGAGCGCGCCACGGTTCGGCGGCGGTGAGTCCGGTCACGGGGCAGAACGTCGTGCGGAAGGGCGCGTCCGGTCACGCCACCGCCTGGTGCGTCAGCCGATCACGAGGACCAGCCGGCCTCGGACGGGGACGAGCTGAAGGAGGACATCGGACGGCCGGCGCCGGCGTCCCTCTTCCACGCGAAGTCCTCTTCGACGGGACGACCCTGGCCAGGACTGAGCCGCCACGCCGGTCGCCGTCCCGAGGCGGCCGGCCGGCGGCCTGGGACGGCGGGCGCGGAGCTCGTCCGCGGGGTGAGTGGTCATGGTCTCGACGACGGCTCAATCCGGATTCCGTGGCGCGTAAACTCCTCGACAGTGGTGTGACCACGCCGAGGAACGCCTGGACGGAGATGTCACGGTGGCGATGCCCGCAACACCCGATCCGCACCCGCGACGTACGGTCCGGCTCAGTGACGCCGACCGTGACCGCGCGGTCGAATTGCTGCGTGACCACTACAGCGATGGTCGACTCAGCCTCGAGGAGCTGCTGCACCGGCTGCCGGTGGCGCTGGCGGCCCACACGGACGCCGAGCTGCGACCCCTGTTCGCGGACCTGCCCGCCGTCGCCCCAGCTGTGCCGCCCAGGCCGGCGAGGCGCCGCGGCCGGCGGGGGGTGCTGGCCGTGGTGAGCGCCGGAGTCGCACTGACCGCGGTCGGGTGGGTGGTCGGCGACCCCAACCCGGCCCCACCGGCCACGTCCAGTGCGGCCGCTGTGCACGTCCGACCGAAGGAGCAGACCGTTGAGGTCCTCTGCCCGGCCGACACCAGCCCCTCCGCGGTGTGCTGGTCCCCACGCAGTGCTCCTGACGAGATCTTCGTCTTCCGGAAGGCCCCCTGACCCGACGCGACCACCCGCGAACCACCCCGGGAGTACATGCGGTGCTTCCACCCCGGACGCACGTCGGCGGCCACCGCGAGCTGGCGGTCGAGGCAGTTGCCATCCGTGAGCTCACCCGCCGGATCGACCTCCTGCAGCAGCAGCGGAGGGAGCTCGACCCGGTTTCCCGGACGGTTCGGGTGGGTGGTGAGGCTGCCTGGGTGAGGGCGGGCGGGGTCAGGGTCTCGTAGGCGCTGCCCCGCCCACCGAGGCCGGGCCTTGGGGACCGTTTCCCTCCGCGACAGGTGATCGCGGCCACCGGTGTGGCCCGGGTCGGCCCCCCGAGTCCACCAGCGCCCTGCGCCGCGGCCGACCTCGGCCGTGACCTGCTCCAGCGCGCGACCGGCGGCCGGCCGTCCATCGACCCCGCCGCCGGCCCCGGCCAGCCCTCCCGCACCCGCCAGGTCCGGGTCG
>CAXSIB010000247.1:0-5381 GCA_964237095.1 uncultured Actinomycetales bacterium | reverse complement strand
CGACGGGTCCATCCGGTAGACGTGGTCGGCACCGAAGACGACGACGTAGTCCGGGCGCTCGTCGTCGACGAGGTTCATCGACTGGTAGATCGCGTCGGCGCTGCCCGAGTACCACCGCGGGCCGAGGCGCTGCTGCGCGGGCACCGGCGTGACGTAGTTGCCGAGCAGGTCCGCCATCCGCCAGGTGACCGAGATGTGGCGGTCCAGGGAGTGCGACTTGTACTGCGTCAGCACGCACAGCTTGAGGAAGTTGGCGTTGACGAGGTTGGACAGCACGAAGTCGATGAGGCGGTAGGTCCCGCCGAACGGGACGGCCGGCTTGGCCCGGTCCGCGGTCAGCGGCATCAGCCGCTTCCCCTCGCCGCCAGCGAGGACGATGCCGAGTACGCGCGGGCTGCCGGCCATGGGATGACCCTAACGAGCCGGGCCCGGAAAGCCAGCCCCCCGGTGCTGTCGGCGGTCGCCGGTACGGTCACCCGATGCGCGTCGCCCTCCTCACCCGCGAGTACCCGCCCGACGTCTACGGCGGTGCCGGGGTCCACGTCGACTTCCTGGCACGGGCCCTCGCGGGGCTGGTGTCGCTGCAGGTGCACTGCATGGGCGCCCCCCGCGACGGCGCCACCGCCTACGAGCCGCCGCCGGGGCTGCCCACCGGGGTGAACCCGGCGCTGTCGGTGGCCGCGACCGACGTCGCGATGGCCGCGGGGGTCGTGGCGGCCGGGGCCGACGTCGTGCACTCCCACACCTGGTACGCCAACCTCGCCGGGCACCTGGCCGGGCTCACCCTGGGCGCCCCGCACGTCGTGACCGCGCACTCCCTCGAGCCGAGCCGGCCGTGGAAGGCCGAGCAGCTCGGCGGGGGCTACCGGGTCTCCAGCTGGGTCGAGCGCAGCGCGTTCGAGGCGGCCGCCGCGGTGATCGCGGTGAGCGACGGCATGCGCGCCGAGATCCTGGCCGCGTACCCGGGGGTCGACCCGGCCCGCCTGCACGTCGTGCGCAACGGCATCGACACCGACCTGTACCGGGCGCCGGCCCCCGGCCCGGACGCGGACGCCGCCGCGGCGGTCCGCCTCTCCCTCGGCATCGACCCCGACCGGCCCTACGTGTCCTTCGTCGGGCGCATCACCCGGCAGAAGGGGGTCCCGCACCTCCTGCGGGCGGCGCTGGACTTCGCCCCCGAGGTCCAGGTCGTCCTGCTGGCCGGCGCCGCGGACACCCCGGAGCTCGCCGCCGAGACCGACGCCGCGGTCGCGACCCTGCGGGAGCGGCGCACCGGGGTGGTCGTGCAGTCGACGATGCTGCCGCGCCCGGACGTCGTCGCCGTCCTCGCCGGGTCCGCCGCGTTCATGTGCCCGTCGGTCTACGAGCCGCTCGGGATCGTCAACCTCGAGGCGATGGCCTGCGGGGTGCCGGTCGTGGCGAGTGCCGTCGGCGGGATCCCCGAGGTCGTCGAGGACGGCCGGACCGGGGTGCTGGTGCCCTACGACGAACGCGAGCCCGCCGCGTTCGAGGCCGGACTGGCGGCGGGGGTCAACCGGGTGCTCGCCGACCCGGCGGCCGCCGCGGCGATGGGCCGGGCCGGGCGCGAGCGCGCCACCGTGGAGTTCGGCTGGGAACGCATCGCGCACCAGACCGTCGCGGTCTACGAGGCCGCGCTGCGTTGATCCGGGACAGGACCGATCCCGGGACGGGGCTGATCCGGGACGACGTGGTGCGGGACGACGTGGTGCGGGCGGACCCGGGCCGGGGTCACCGGCCCGGGTCACCGCTCAGCCGACGACGCCCTTCAGGGCGTCGCCCAGGGCACGGGCCTCCTCGGCGGACAGCTCGACGACGAGCCGACCCCCGCCTTCGAGCGGGACCCGCATGACGATCCCCCGACCTTCCTTGGTGACCTCGAGCGGACCGTCGCCGGTGCGCGGCTTCATGGCCGCCATGGAGAACCTCTTCCTCACGTCGGGCAGGACGGGGTCCATTATCCCGGTCGGCGGCCCCCGCCGGACCACCCGCCCCGGCGTGGTCCGGCCGGGTCCGTCCGTCCCACCCCCGGGTCTCGGGACCGCGCGGCCGACGGCGGCGGCGCCGGGCTCAGCGGGTGCGGGCGCCGGCCGAGGCGGTCAGCACCGCGAAGCGCCGGAGCGACAGGCGCGCGCCGAGCCGGAAGAACCGCTCGCCGACCAGACGCCAGCCGAGGGCGCCGACCGCGCCGAGGGGCGGCTCGACGTCGTCGATCCAGGTCATCCGCGACCGCGCGGGTGTCACGGCCTCGACCAGGAAGAGGCCGTCGCCGCGCACGACCTTCCCGATGTGCCGGACCGCGCACCGGCTCGGCGGGCTGAACTCGGTGATCTCCATCGTGTCCTGCAGGCCGTGGCGCCCGACACCGGTCACCGCGACCACGCGGTCGCCGACGGCGGTGCCGGTCCCGCGCACGACCCGGACCTGCGTCCCGAGGATCCAGCGCCCCTGCCCCGACCAGTCGACCATCTGTGCCCAGGTGACCTCCGCCGGGGCGTCGACGTCGACCGAGACCTCCGTGCGCACCGCTGCCGTCATCGGGCCATCGTCGCCGGGGGCGCCGCGCTCCCGTGCTCCGGGTCGGCGAGCGGCTCGGCGAGGGGGTCGTCGAGAGCGTCCGGGTCGGTGTCGGAGGCGGGGCCCGGGGTCGGGTCGACCGCGGTGGCGGGCTCCGCCGGGGCGCGGCCCGCGAGGAGGGCGTCGCGCTCGGAGATCTCCGTGCCGAGCCGGGCGAGCAGGTCGTCGACCTCGTCCATCCGGTAGCCCCGCAGGCCGACGGACAGCCCGACGTCGGCGAGGTCCGCCGCGGTCAGGCGCCGGTCGGCCGGGACCGCCACCTCGGGGCGGTCCGGCGATGCCGTCGCCAGCCCGTCGCCGTGCCCGACGGCCACCGCGGCGACCGCCGCGACCACCACCACGACGAGACCGATGAAGATCCACGTCACGCCGCTCTCCTCCCGGTCCCGGCCGTCCCGGGACGGGTGCGCCGCGGACGGCCGCCATCGTCCCACGGGGCCTGCCGGGCCACCCGGCAGCGCGCGGCCGCCGCCGTCACCGTGACGTCAGGAACGCGCGCAGCGCCCGCTCGACGGCCCGGACCTGGGTCTCGGGGACGGCCTCGCCGGGGGTGTGGGCACGCGACGGGTCACCCGGGCCGACGTTCACGGCGGGCATCCCGAGGGCGGCGAAGCGGGCCACGTCGGTCCAGCCGTACTTCGCCCGGACCCCGGTGCCGAGCGCGGCGGCGAGCTCGGCCACCACCGGGGTGTCCAGCCCGGGACGGGCGCCGGGGGCGTCGTCGACGAGCTCCACGTCGAACCCGGCGAGGACCTCGCGGACGTGCGCGAGCGCCTGCGCGCCGGAGCGGTCCGGGGCGTAGCGGAAGTTGACGCGGACGCTGCACCGGTCGGGCACGACGTTGGCCGCGACCCCGCCCTCGATCGCGACGACCTGCAGCCCCTCGCGGTACTCCAGCCCGTCGACGACCGGACGGGCCGGGACGTACGCGGCGACCCGCGCGAGCACGGGCGCCATCGCCTGGATCGCGTTCGCCCCCGTCCAGGCCCGGGCGGTGTGGGCGCGCCGGCCGGTCGTGGTCACCCGCACGTGCAGCGAGCCCTGGCAGCCGCCCTCGATGAGGCCGCCGGTCGGCTCGAGCAGGATCGCGAGGTCCCCGGCGAGCGCGGCCGGGTCCGCGGCGGCGAGCCGGCCGAGCCCGTTGCGCGCGGCCTCGACCTCCTCGCAGTCGTACAGCACGAGCGTGACGTCCCGGGTCGGATCCGGGATCGTCGCCGCGAGGTGCAGCGCCACGGCGACGCCGCCCTTCATGTCGACGCTGCCCAGCCCGCCGATCTCCGGCCCGTCGGGTCCGGTCGTCCGGCGGACCTCCTGGTTGCCGGCCGCCGGGACCGTGTCGAGGTGCCCGGCGAGCACCACCCGCTCCGCCCGCCCGAGGTCGGTGCGGGCGACGACGACGTTGCCGGTCCGCCGGACGGCGAGGTGGGCGATCCCCCGCAGGGCCTCGTGGACGGCGGTGGCGATCGCGTCCTCGGCGGTGCTGACCGAGGGGATCGCGACGAGGGCCGCGGTCAGCTCGCCCACGTCACCGGACAGGTCGAGGACGGCGGTGGGGCCGGCGGACGTCACGGGGCCGAACCTAGAGGTGGCGCCGCGGCGATCGGGCGAGGCGGTCCCGACGTCGACCGCACCCGGCCGCCGGACCGCCCAGTAGGGTCCCCAGCCGTGACCAGCGCACCCGGGACGCCGCCCGCGACGGACCCCTCCGCGGCCGCCCGGCCCGCCGTGCCGGAGCCCGCCGACGGGGTGTCGACGGTCGCGCACGGGGTCGGGCTCGTGACCACCGACCGCCACGGCACCGTCCTGGACGCCTGGTTCCCCGCCCCGGCCCTCGGGGAGCCCGACCCGGCCGCGGAGGCGGTGCTGCGGGCCCGGCTCGCGCCGCTGGCCACCCCGGACGAGGACCGCGGGGTGGACCGCGGCGTCGTCGCCCGCCGGGTCGACCTCACCGCCCCGCCCGCCGACGCGGTCGACGTCTACCTCCGCCTGCACCTGCTGTCCACGCGCCTCGTCCGCCCGAACACCGTCGACCTGACCGGGGTCTTCGGCCTGCTCGCCACGGTCGTCTGGACCGACGCCGGGCCCTGCCCCGTCGAGGACTTCGAGACCGTGCGCCTGCGGCTGCTCACCGCGCGGCGCGGCGGGCGGGTGCTCGGCGTCGACAAGTTCCCCCGGATGGTCGACTACGTCGTGCCCGCCGGGGTCCGCATCGCCGACGCCGACCGCGTCCGCCTCGGCGCGCACCTCGCCGCGGGCACGACGGTCATGCACGAGGGCTTCTGCAACTACAACGCGGGCACGCTCGGGACCGCGATGGTCGAGGGCCGGATCTCCGCGGGCGTGGTCGTCGGCGCGGGCTCCGACATCGGCGGCGGCGCCTCGATCATGGGCACGCTCTCCGGCGGCGGCACCGAGCGGATCAGCGTCGGCGAGCGCTGCCTCGTCGGGGCCAACGCCGGGATCGCGATCTCCCTGGGCGACGACTGCGTCGTGGAGGCCGGGCTCTACCTGACCGCCGGGACCAAGCTCGCCCTCCCGGACGGGACCGTCGTCCGGGCCCGGGAGATCTCCGGCCGGTCCGGGCTGACGTTCCGGCGCAACAGCCGCAGCGGCGCCGTCGAGGCCGTGCCGACCAGGGGCGTCGCGGGCATCGCGCTGAACACCGCCCTGCACGCGGGCAACTGAGCCCCGCCCCGCCCGGTCCGGGGGGGCCCGACCCGGGCGCCCCCGACCCGAGTCCGCGGCGACCGACCGGGCCGGCCGGGCGGAACCGCAGCCCGACCGTC
>CAXSIB010000246.1:0-5383 GCA_964237095.1 uncultured Actinomycetales bacterium | reverse complement strand
GTGGGCGGTCGCCGGGCGTGCCCGCCACCGGCGGGGCCGGGGCGCGGCGCGCGGTGGGCCGCTCCGGACCGTTGCCGGGCGCGGGCATGTCGCCGACGATCGTGCGCACCTGCTCGGGATCGACCCCGGTGAGGTCGGCGAGCTCACGGAGGTAGCCGTCCCGCTTGGCCCGGTCGCGGACCGAGCCGAGCAGCGCGGCCCCGGCCCGGACCGCGTCGATGCGGGCGTCGACCCGGTCGAGGTCGTAGCCGGCCACGACGGTGCGGAGGATGAACCGGTACAGGGGGATCCGCCCGGCGACGAGCTCGCGGACCGCCGCGTCACCGCGCTCCAGGCGCAGCTCGCACGGGTCCATCCCGCCGGCCTCGATGGCCACGTAGGTCTGGGCGACGAACCGCTCGTCGGTGCCGTGGAACGCGCGCTCGGCGGCCTTCTGCCCGGCGGCGTCGCCGTCGAAGGTGAAGATCACCTCGCCGTGCATCCGGTCGTCGTCCATCAGCAGCCGCCGCAGGACGTCGGCGTGCTCCGCGCCGAACGAGGTCCCGCACGTCGCCACCGCCGTGGTCACCCCGGCCAGGTGCGCGGCCATGACGTCGGTGTAGCCCTCGACGACGACGGCCTGGGCGCGGGTCCCGATGTCCCGGCGGGCCAGGTCGGCGCCGTAGAGGAGGTGGGACTTCTTGTAGACCGGGGTCTCGGGGGTGTTGAGGTACTTGGCCTCGATCTTGTCGTCGTCGTAGAGGCGGCGGGCGCCGAAGCCGACGGTGTCCCCGGACAGCTCCCGGATCGGCCAGACCAGGCGGCCGCGGAAGCGCGCGTAGACCCCGGCGGTCCCGCGGGCGAGCAGGCCGGCGAGCACCCCGAGGTCGTCGTCGAGGCCCTGGGCCCGCAGGTGGCGGACGAGGGCCTGGCCGTCGCGGGGGGCGTACCCGACGCCGAAGCGGTCGGCGGCGGTCCGGTCGAAGCCGCGGTCGGCGAGGTGGGCGCGGGCCGGCCCACCCTCGGTGCCCCCGCCGAGGGCGTCGACGAAGAACGCGGCCGCGATCTTGTTGGCCTGCAGGATCCGCTGGCGCTGGCCGGCGGCCGGGCGGTGCGCGCCGGTCGGGGACTCGTCGTCGCGGCGCAGGGTGATCCCGGCCTTGTCGGCGAGGCGCTCGACGGCCTCGGTGAAGCTCAGGCCCTCGACCTCGCGGATGAAGCCGATCGCGTCGCCGCTCTTGCCGCAGCCGAAGCAGTGGTAGAAGCCGCGCGACGGGGTGACGTTGAAGCTGGGCGACCGCTCGTCGTGGAACGGGCACAAGCCCTTGAGCGAGCCGCCGCCGGCCTTGCGCAGGAGCACGTGGACGCCGATGACGTCCTCGATGCGGGTCGCGTCACGGACGGCCGCGACGTCGTCGTCGCGGATCCGCCCAGGCACACCCGGAGTCTAGGAGCGGTCCCCGACGAGGTCCCCGGCGCGGCGGCCGCCGCCGGTGAGCCGGGCGTGCCAGGTGATCGCGGAGTCGTCGGTCAGCGCGGCGAGCTGGTCGGTGACCACCCGCAGGCGCGCCGCGTCGTCGGCGGCCTCCGCGAAGTCCTGGGCGAAGGCGGGCTCGAGGGTCCCGGGGGCACCGTCGCGGACCGCGTCGGCGAGCTCGCCGAGCAGCTTCCGCTGGCCGGCGCGGCGGGCGGCGTTGACCGGCTCGGTCATCACGTACCGCGCGGCCAGGCCCTTGAGCAGGTTCACCTCGACGACGGTCCCGCGGGGGACGGTCAGGTCGCCGGCGTACCGGGTGAGCAGGCCGTCGCCGACCGCCGCCCGGGTCGCCGCCTCGGTCGCCGCGCAGAACCGGCCGATCAGCCGGCTGGTCAGGTCCTTCAGGGCCGCGAGGGACGCGCGGCTGCCGTCGTAGGCGGTCGGGTGCCACCAGGCCCGCGTGCGGAGGCGGTCGACGGCGGCGGCCACCTCGTCGGCGGTGACGGCCGCGTCGTACCACTCCCGGCAGGTGGCGGTGATGCCGGCCAGCTCCTCCGGGCGGGTGAGGACCGCGAGGTCGAGGGCGCCGCCGACGACCGCGTCCTCCACGTCGTGCACCGAGTAGGCGACGTCGTCGGCGAAGTCCATGACCTGGGCCTCGACGCAGCGGCGGGGCTCCCCGGCCCGGCCGGCGGCCTCGCGGCCGTGAGCCTCGGGGACAGGCTCGCGGAGCCAGGCGAAGGCCGCCTCGTCGTCGGCGTAGACCCCGAACTTGACCCGCTGGCCGGGTGCCGTCCCGGGGGCGGCGGACCGCGGCCACGGGTACTTGACGCTCGCGTCGAGCACCGCCCGGGTCAGGTTGAGCCCTGCCGACCGGCCGTCGGGGTGGACGCTCTTGGCCTCGAGGCGCGTCAGCAGCCGCAGGGTCTGGGCGTTGCCCTCGAAGCCCCCGCACGACGCGGCGAACGCGTCGAGCACGGTCTCCCCGTCGTGGCCGAACGGCGGGTGCCCGAGGTCGTGGGCGAGGCAGGCGGCGTCGACGATGTCCGGGTCGGTGCCGAGGGACTGGCCCAGCTCGCGGCCGATCTGCGCGACCTCGAGGGAGTGGGTCAGCCGGTTGCGGACGAAGTCGTCGCTGCGCGGGGTCAGGACCTGCGTCTTCCCCGCCAGGCGGCGCAGCGCGGAGGAGTGCACGACGCGGGCCCGGTCGCGGGCGAACGCCGTGCGGTCGGGGTTCTTCGGGCCCTCGACGACCAGGCGTTCGACGTCGCGCGGGCCGTACCCGGTCGGGACCCGCGGCGCCGCGGCGGCGGCGGCCGTGCTGATAGTCCTGGTCGTGCCGGCGGCCGGTCCGGTGGCGACGTCGGACCGGTCAGCCACCGGAGACGTCGAGCCCGGCGCCGCCGTCCAGGGTGAGCGCGTCGGCCTCGTCGAAGGCGTCCGGGTCGTCGAGCCAGTGGTCGGGCAGCGACACCGGGCGCGGGCTGCCCTGCCGACCCCGCGGCCCGGCGCCGGCCTCGGGGAAGTCCTGGTCGGTGTCGATCCGGGCGAGCAGCTCGTCGAGGCGCTTGAGGGACCACACGAGGCCGAGGGCGAGGCGGACGTCGCCGGGCACGCTGAACCCCTTGAGGTACCAGGCGACGTGCTTGCGCAGCTCGGCGCAGCCGCGGTCCTCCCCCAGCAGCCGGCACAGCAGCTCGGCGTGGCGGCGCAGGACCTTCACGACGTGGTCGAGGCGGGGCGGCGGCGGGATCTCCCGGCCGGTGAGGGCCGCCGCGAGGTCCCGGAACAGCCACGGCCGCCCGAGGCAGCCCCGGCCGACGACCACCCCGGCGGCACCGGTCCGGTCGAGCATGTCGACGGCGTCGGCGGCGTCCCAGATGTCGCCGTTGCCGAGCACCGGGATGTCGAGGGCCTCGGCCAGCTCGCCGATCGGGGTCCAGTCGGCCTCGCCCGAGTAGTGCTGGGCGGCGGTCCGCCCGTGCAGCGCGATCGCCGCGGCGCCGGCCTCCTGGGCGAGCCGGCCGGCCTCGGCCCAGGTCAGGTGGTCCGAGTCGATGCCGAGGCGCGTCTTGACCGTCACGGGGACGCCCGCGGGCTCGGCGGCGCGGACGGCCGCCTCCACGATCGCGGCATAGCGCCGGCGCTTGTAGGGCAGCGCGGCCCCGCCCCCGCGGCGGGTCACCTTGGGCACCGGGCAGCCGAAGTTGAGGTCGACGTGGTGGACGCCGAACCCGGCCGTGAGCACCCGGACCGCCTTGGCCACGGTGACCGGGTCGACCCCGTAGAGCTGGACGGACTTCACGGTCTCCGACGGGGACCACTTGAGCATCGCCAGGGTCTTGGGGTCCCGGTCGGCCACCCCGCGGGCGGTCGTCATCTCGGCCACGTACAGCCCGGCGCCGGACTCCGCGCACAGCGTCCGGAACGCGGCGTTGGTCACCCCGGCCATCGGCGCCAGGACCACCGGCGGGTCGACGACGAGCCGGCCCAGGTGCAGCGGGCCCGGCAGCGGCCGGGAGCCCGGGCCGGGGGCGGTCCCGATCGCGGGCGGGTCGAGGACGGCGGTCATCACGCCATCGTCCCCCAGCCGCCGCCGGCCTGCCGGCGCCCGGGGGGTCGCGCGCCGGTGGCCCGGACATCCGCGAGCCGCAGCGCGCGCTGGACGCGGTAGCGGTCGTAGAGGGTGACGATCAGACTGATCAGCAGGACGAAGAACAGTGTGGTCGCCGGGTCGGCGTCGGCGCGCAGCCGCCCACGCAGCAGGGTCAGCACCTCGACGGTCCCGCCGTTGACGGCGGCCATCGCGAGGAACTGGGTGACGGTGGTGCGCCAGCGGGCGCCGCGGCGGGTGAACAGCTGGGAGATCACCGCGTTGGCGGCGACGAAGACGGCGACCGTGAGCACGACCTGCGTGGTGGTCGCCCGGACGTCGAGAGCCTGGACGAACACGATGCTGATCAGCCCGACGAGCAGGACCTTCTCGGCCACACTGCCCCAGAACCTCCAGCTGGTCAGCGGCACGACCCGCAGGCCCTGGACCGGCTCGTGCGGCAGGTGGGAGTCGACGGACACGGTGATCGCCCAGTCCGGCCGAGGCACCCGCGGCCACAGCCGGACCACGACCAGGGCGGCGGCGAGCACGGCGAGCCCGACGGGGACGAGGACCCACGGGCGGGCGCCGACGAACTCGGTCACGTCGAGGTGCAGGACGTGCAGCCAGATCTCCTGCGGCAGCTTGACGACCACCCAGATCACGGCGGCCAGCCCGAGCAGTGCCCGCCGGCTCAACCGGGTGGGGTCCCAGCAGGTCCGGACGACCTCGTAGGCGATGAAGAAGTACTCGAAGGTGTTGGGGAAGACCACGAGCAGCCAGCCGTGCGCGGTGAGCTCGAACACCACCGTGCCGACGAGCCGGTAGTACCAGAGGAACCGGGCGATCCGGAAGGCGGTCGGGTCCGTCCAGTTCCGCAGCGTCGCCGCGTAGGCGACCATCAGGTAGTAGACGTCGAGGGCCTTGTCGTAGCTCTGGTAGTTCGCGGGCAGCCCACCGAGGTGCTGGAACACGGTCTGGTCGGCCGCGTCGACGACCAGTGCGGCGAGGATGGCCGGCAACGGGAACCGCGGGATGCCCAGCGGGACGAGCAGCCGCACCGCCACCACGGCGATGAAGACGGCGCTCACCGGACGCTCACGTCCCCGGCCGGCCGGATCCGCCGGGAAGGACGGCGGTCCATGGTCAGGTCCTCGTGCCGAAGGCCGCGTCGAAGGCGGCCGCCGGGGCCTCGATCTGCGCCAGCCGCCGCACGAATGCGAGCGCGTCGGGGGCGCCGACGAGGCGGTCCATGCCGGCGTCCTCCCACTCCACCGAGGTGGGCCCGTCGTAGCCGATCGCGTTGAGCATCCGGAAGACCGGCTCCCAGTCGA
>CAXSIB010000245.1:0-5383 GCA_964237095.1 uncultured Actinomycetales bacterium | reverse complement strand
GCCCGCGGGCGTGGCGCCGCCGGGCTCTGTCGTGCTGCCTGCCATCGGGCTCCTCTCCGGGTGGCCGCCGCCCGCCGCGCCGTCGTCCTCGTCCGGCGTCGGTGGTCTCTGGTCCGTGGTGTCCGGTCCGTGGTGTCCGGTCGGGCGGGGGTGCCCGGTCACGCTGCGTCGCGGGCCCGGGTGGTGCCCGAGTCCGCCGGTCATGCTCCCACCAACGGCTGGGTCCGGCCCGGGAGGATGACCGGATGCGCTCGACGATGCAGGACGCACCGCTCACCGTCGGCGCGCTCGTCGCCCACGCCGCCGCCGTCCACGGCCGACTCCCGGTCAGCGCCACCCGGGCCGCGATGGCCGGTGCCGGCGCCCCCGAGGTGGTCACCCGGCCGCTGTGCGACGTGCTCGACACCGCGGACCGCCTCGCCGACGTCCTGCACACCCTCGGCGTCCGGGGCGACGCGGTCGTGGCGACCCTGAGCCGCAACACCGTCGGGCACCTCGCCGCCTACGCCGCGGTGCCGTCGATGGGGGCGGTCCTGCACCCGGTCAACATCCGGCTGCCCGCCGACGACATCGCGGGGATCCTCGACGCGGCCGGCGACGAGGTCGTGCTCGTCGACGCGGACCTGGTCGCCGAGCTCGCGCCGGTCCTGGCCGGGCGCCCCGCGCTGCGCCACGTGGTCGTCCTCGACCCGGACCGCGGCTCCGACGCCGACGCCGACCCCGACGCCGCTGGTGGAGGCGGGCCTGGCACCGCCGGGATCGCCCGGATCGAGGGGGTCGCCGTCCACGACGGCACCGCGCTGCTCGCCGCGGCCTCGGCGGCGGCCGGCCGCGACCTGGTGGCGGCCGCCGCGCCGGACGAGCGCGACGCCGCGGCGCTCTGCTTCACCAGCGGCTCCACGGGCCGCCCGCGCGGGGTCGCCTACTCCCACCGCTCGATCCACCTGCACTCCTGGGGGATCGCCGCCGGGGACGCCTTCGCCTTCGGCCCGGAGCACACCGTGCTGCCCGTCGTCCCGATGTTCCACGTCCTGGCGTGGGGACTGCCCTACGCGGCGCTGCTCGTCGGGGCCGGGCTCGCGCTGCCCGGCCGGTTCACCGACCCGCCCGCCCTGCTCGCGCTGGCCGCCGCCGCCGGGGCCACCCACGCGGCCGGTGTCCCCACCGTCTTCGCGCGGGTCCTCGAGCACCTGCGCGACGACCCCGGCGCCGCGCTGCCCGGTGAGCTGCGGGAGCTCATGGTCGGGGGGGCGCCCTGCCCGCCCGCGCTGCTCGACGGGTTCGCCGCGCGCGGGGTCGCCGTCCGCCACGCCTGGGGAATGACGGAGACCTCGCCGCTGGGCTCTCTCGCCCGCGCCGATCCCCGCGCCGACGACGGCGCCCGCCGCCGCCAGCAGCTGTCCCAGGGCCGGCTGGCGTCGGCGGTGCGGGGGCGCGTCACCGGCCCGGACGGCGCGCCGCTGCCCGCCGACGGCCGGAGCGTGGGCGAGCTGCAGGTCCGCGGGCCCTGGGTCACCGCCCGCTACCTCGACGAGCCCGCCGCGACGGCGCGGGAGTGGCTCCCCACCGGCGACCTCGCGACCCTCGACCCCGACGGCTTCCTCGTCGTGGTCGACCGGGTCGCGGACCTCGTCAAGTCCGGCGGGGAGTGGATCAGCCCCCGGCGGGTCGAGACACTGCTCGCCGCGGTCGGCGGGGTGGCCGACGTCGCGGTCGTCGCCGTGCCCGACGACGTGTGGGGCCAGCGCCCGGCCGCGGTCCTCGTCCTCACCGCGGCGCCGGGGGAGTCCGGCGCGTCGGGAGCGCCGGTGACGGCGGTGACGGCGGAGCCCCTCCGGGCGGCGGTGACCGCGGCCCTGCCGCGCTGGCAGGTGCCCGACACGTGGTGGGTGACGACCGCGCTGCCGCGCGGCGCGACCGGCAAGGTCGACCGGGTCGCACTCGCCGCGGGCCTGGCCGCGGGAGCGTTCGCCCCGCTCGGCGGCACCCATTACCCTGAGTCCCGCAGCACGGGAGGCGTCGCATAGTTGGCCTAGTGCGCCCGCCTGCTAAGCGGGTTGAGGGATCAAACCTTCTCGCGGGTTCGAATCCCGCCGCCTCCGCCCTCCCCGCCGTGACCCGGCCGGCCGGCTGACCGTCCCGGCCCGTCGGACCGGCCCGGTCGGACAGCCTCGGGCCCGACCGGTCAGGGGACCCCGCCGCAGGACACAATCGGCGGATGGCGACCGTCGAGGCGAAGCAGGACCGCGGCACGGCCGGGCGCTCCGGCGGGGCGGTGGAGACCAACGGCATCAACGTCATCGGCGAGGCCGAACGGACCGGGACCCCGCGCGGGCTGTTCTGGCCGTGGGCGGCGGCGAACGTCTCGGTCCTCGGGATCGGGTTCGGCTCGTACCTGCTGGGCCTCGGCGTGAACTTCTGGCAGGCGCTGGTCGCGGGCGCCATCGGGATCGTCGTGTCGTTCCTGCTCGTCGGGCTGGTGTCCCTGGCGGGCAAGCGCGGGTCGGCGCCCACGATGGTCCTCTCGCGCGCCTCCTTCGGCGTCGTCGGCAACGCGGTGCCCACGGTGGTGGGGTACCTGCTGACCGTCGGCTGGGAGATCATCCTGGTCTACAACGCGACCCAGGCCGTCCGGGCGGTGTTCGCCCGGCGCCACTGGTCCACGGGGACCACGACGACCGTCGTGACCTTCACGGTCGTCGTCGCGGTGATCGTGGCCTCGGGGATCTTCGGGTACCGGGCGATCATGAGCCTGCAGAAGACCCTGACGATCCTGCTCGGGCTCCTCACCGTCGGGTTCGTGCTCCTGACGGCGTCCGACGTCCACTGGTCCACGGTGCGCTCGGCCCCGAGCGGCTCGACGCAGGCGTTCATCGGCGCGGCCGTCCTGGCCGCCACCCTGTTCGGGCTGGGCTGGGTCAACACCGGCGCCGACTACTCCCGCTACCTCCCGCGCCGGGCGTCCTCCGGCGGCGTGGTCTGGTGGACGACCCTCGGCTCGAGCGTCTTCCCGCTGCTCCTCATCGTCTGGGGACTGCTCCTGATGACCGGGGACAAGGACGCGATCGCCGCCATCGGCGGCTCGCCGGTGGCGGGCCTCGCCGCGCTGCTGCCGACCTGGTACCTGGTGCCGTTCGTGGTCGTCGCGGTGTTCAGCCTCATCGCCGGCGCCGTCATGGACATCTACTCCTCGGGGCTGACCCTGCTGACCCTCGGGGTACGCATCCCGCGGTGGTCCGCCGCGTTGATCGACGGCGTGATCATGGTGGTCGGCGCGTGGTACCTGGTGTTCCGCTCCGACGACTTCGCCGGCGCCCTGTCGGCCTTCCTCATCACCCTGTCCGTGCCCATCTCGGCCTGGTGCGGGGTCTTCCTCGCCGATCTCCTCCAGCGCCGCCAGACCTACGCCGACTACGAGCTGTACAACGTCCGCGGCCGCTACGGGGCCTTCTCGCTGCCGGGCCTGGCCGGGATGCTGATCGGTACTGCGCTCGGGTTCGGTCTGGTCATCAGCACCCCGCGCGGGCTGTCCTGGCAGGGCTACCTGCTCGGGCCGTTCGGGCTGGGGGGCCGGGACGGGGTGTGGGCGTTCGCCGGTCTCGGCGTCGTCGCGGCGCTGGTCGCGGGCTTCCTCGTCCAGTCCGTCTTCGGCCTCGGCCGGGTCCGGAGGCAGGAGCGCTGGCTCTGAGGGCTGGCCTCAGCCCTCGGTCCACCGGTGGTCGGCGAGCCGGAGCCGGCCGCCGACGACGGTGATGCCCTCGGCCCGCAGCCGGCGTGACTGCTCGGTCGCGATGTGCTCGGCCAGCGTCCCGTCGGCGCGGACCACCCGGTGCCAGGGCACCGACCCGGCCTCGTCGGCGAGGAGGTCGCCGGACAGGACATGGCCGACCTGGCGCGGCGACCCGAGCCCCAGCCGACCGGCGATGTCGCCGTAGGTCAGCACGCGGCCGGACGGGATCGAGGCGACCACGTCGAGCACCTGCTCGGCGACCGACGGCGCCCGGCCCGCCCCCTCCTCCTCGAGTCCCGCCCCGGCCGCCGGCCGCCGCCGAACCCGGGGCGGCAGCGGCAGCCGGTCACCGCGCAGCGTCGGTCCCGCCCCGAACTCCGGGCCGCCGCTCCCCGGCCACCGTCCGGGCCGGTCCGGGCCACTCACCCCGGTCGCCCGGATCACGGCGTCGGCTCCGTCCGGGCCGGTCGCCCTACTGGACGTAGCCCTCGACCTCCGACACCGGCCGGACCGCGGCCGACCCGGCGTCCTGACCCTGCTCGCGGCGGGCCCGCCGCTGGCGCAGCAGGTCCCAGCACTGGTCGAGGGACTCCTCGAGCCCGGCGAGGCGCTTCCGCTCGCTGTCCCGGTCGATCTCGCCGTGGGAGGCCTGCCGGCGCAGGGTGTGCTCGCGGTCCACCAGGTCGTGGATCGCCTGCAGGATCTCGTTGTCGTCCATGACGGCCTCTCGTGGTGCGCTGAGGATCTGTGACTGGTGACCCGTCACTGGTGGCTCGTGTCGCGCGGTGACCGGGTCCCGGCCGCCGTCGCCGTGATTGTCGTCCCTGCCGCCCGGGCTCAGTCGCTGAGACTGCGGTACTTGCGCACCGCCAGGTAGCCGAAGACCGCGGTGACCCCGACGGTGTACGCGAGGGACTGCAGGACGAGGGACGAGGTGCTGAGCCCGTCGAACAGCAGCTGGCGCGCCTGCGTGGACAGCCCCGGCTCGGTCAGCGACCGGACCGCGTTCACGACGATCGACACCGGCTGGTGGTAGGCGAAGCCGCGCAGCCAGCCGGGCATGGTCGCCACCGGCACGAACGCCGAGCTGGCGAAGGTCAGGATGAAGGTGATCGGGAAGCTGACGGCGTTCACGGCCTCGACCGTCGAGACGCTGAGCCCGACCAGGGCGAGGATCGCCGACACCGACAGCGCGAACCCCAGCAGGAGCAGGAGCCCGAGCACCAGGCCCGGCCACGAGCCGGTGCGGAACCCGACCGCGAACCCGACCAGCAGCAGCACCAGGACCTGGACCGCGGAGTTGACCAGGTCGGACAGGATCCGCCCCGCGAGGACCGCCGACCGGGCCATCGGCAGGCTGCGCAGCCGGTCGATGAACCCCTTCTGCAGGTCGTCGGCCAGGGCGAAACCGGTGGTCCCGGCCGCGAACACCGCCGTCTGCACGGCGATCCCGGGCACCAGGTACGTGGCGTACGAACCGCTCGGCAGCCCCTGGATCGCCCCGCCGAAGACGTAGCGGAACAGGACCGTGAACATGATCGGCGAGATGAGGGTGAAGACCAGCTGGTCCGGCGCCCGCAGCAGGCGCAGCAGGTTGCGCCGCGCCATCCGCAGGGCGTCGCTGACCGCCCAGCCGGCCCGCGCGACCGGGCC
>CAXSIB010000244.1:0-5395 GCA_964237095.1 uncultured Actinomycetales bacterium | reverse complement strand
GACGCCTTCCAGGAGGCCGACATCCGCGGCATCACGATGCCGATCACCAAGCACAACTACCTCGTGACCGACCCGGCCGAGATCCCGCGCGTGATGGCCGAGGCGTTCCACATCGCCTCCACCGGGCGTCCCGGCCCGGTGCTGGTCGACATCTCCAAGGACGCGCTGCAGAAGCACACGACGTTCACCTGGCCGACGGAGCTCGACCTGCCCGGCTACAAGCCGACGACCAAGCCGCACGCCCGTCAGCTGCGCCAGGCCGCGACCCTCATCGCGACCGCCCGCCGGCCCGTCCTCTACGTCGGCGGCGGGGTCATCCGGTCCCGCGCCTGGGACGAGCTGAAGGTCCTGGCCGAGCTGACCGGCGCTCCGGTCGTGACCACGCTGATGGCCCGCGGGGCGTTCCCCGACTCCCACCCGCAGAACCTGGGGATGCCCGGGATGCACGGCACGGTGGCCGCGGTCGGCGCGCTGCAGAAGGCCGACCTGCTGATCGCCCTCGGCACCCGCTTCGACGACCGCGTCACCGGGAAGCTCAGCTCCTTCGCCCCGGACGCGACCGTCATCCACGCCGACATCGACCCGGCCGAGATCGGGAAGAACCGGCGGGCCGACGTGCCGATCGTCGGCGACGCCCGCGAGACGATCGCCGGGCTGGTCACGGCCGTCGAGGCGGAGTACCGGACCCGCCGGAAGGCCGACATCAGCGGCTGGTGGGAGCAGCTGGACTCCCTGCGCACGCGCTACCCCCTCGGCTACGACCAGCCGACCGACGGCACGCTCGCGCCCCAGCACGTGATCTCCCGGATCGGCGCGATCGCCGGGCCGGACGCGATCATCTGCTCGGGGGTCGGGCAGCACCAGATGTGGGCGGCGCAGTTCATCTCCTACGAGAAGCCGGCCACCTGGATCAACTCCGGCGGCCTCGGGACGATGGGGTTCGGGGTGCCGGCCGCGATGGGCGCGAAGGTCGGGCAGCCCGACCGGACGGTCTGGGCGATCGACGGCGACGGCTGCTTCCAGATGACCAACCAGGAGCTCGCGACCTGCGCGCTGGAGGGCATCCCGGTCAAGATCGCCGTCATCAACAACGGCAGCCTCGGGATGGTCCGCCAGTGGCAGACCCTCTTCTACGACAAGCGGTACTCCAACACCGACCTGAAGACCCACCGCGACTCCCGCCGGATCCCGGACTTCGCCGCCCTGGCTGAGGCCTACGGCTGCGTCGGGCTGCGGTGCGACCACCCCGAGGACGTCGACGCGACGATCGAGAAGGCCATGTCGATCAACGACGTGCCGGTCGTCATCGACTTCTCCGTGCACCGCGACGCGATGGTGTGGCCGATGGTCGAGGCCGGCATGAGCAACGACCTGATCCAGAGCGCCCGCGACGTGCGCCCGGTCTGGTCCGAGGGCGAGGACGAGCTGTGAGCGACGACGTCACCGACATCACCCGCGACGCGAGCCGCTTCACCAGCGGCCCGCACCCGCTGCACCGCAGCATCCAGCCGACGGCGGTCAGCACCCCGACCTCGCACACCCTCGGGGTGCTGGTGGAGAACACCTCCGGGGTGCTGGCCCGGGTGTCGGCGCTGTTCAGCCGGCGCGGGTTCAACATCACCTCCCTCACCGTCGGGGAGACCGAGGACCCGGCGGTCTCGCGGATGACGATCGTCGTGTCCGTCGACGACGCCCCGCTGGAGCAGGTGACCAAGCAGCTGCACAAGCTGGTCAACGTCCTGAAGATCGTCGAGATCGACTCCACCGACGCCGTCCAGCGCGGGCTGCTGCTGGTCAAGGTGGCCGCCGACGCCACGGTCCGGGCCGAGGTCCTCGCGACGCTCGCGATGTTCCGGGCCACCGTCGTCGACGTGGCCGCGGACACCCTGACCGCCGAGGCGACGGGGGAGGCGGACAAGCTGCAGGCCGTGCTCGCCGCGCTCCGGCCGTACGGCATCAAGGAGATCGTCGAGTCCGGGACCGTCGCCATCGCCCGCGGTGCCCGGGTGTTCGCCGAGCGCGCGGTCCGCAGCGCGGCCTCCTGACGTCCTGACCTCGCGACCTCTTCGGTCCACCCACTCCACCCCTGACACCCGCACCACCGTCCATCCCTGAAGGAGATCCCCGCGTGCCCGCGACCATCTACTACGACGACGCCGCCGACCTGTCCGCCTTCGACGGCCGCAAGGTCGCCGTGATCGGCTACGGGAGCCAGGGCCACGCCCATGCCCTGTCCCTGCGCGACTCCGGCGTCGACGTCCGCGTCGGACTGGCCGAGGGTTCGGCCAGCCGGTCCAAGGCGGGTGACCAGGGCCTGCCCGTCATGAGCCCGGCCGAGGCCGCCGCCGAGGCCGACGTGATCGCGCTCCTGGTCCCGGACCACCTGCAGCGCAAGGTGTACGCCGAGTCCGTCGAGCCGACGCTGACCGACGGCAAGGCGCTGTTCTTCGCGCACGGGTTCAACATCCGCTTCGGCTACGTCAAGCCCCCGGCCGGGGTCGACGTGATCATGGTGGCGCCGAAGGGACCCGGGCACCTCGTCCGCCGCGAGTACGCCGCGGGCCGCGGCGTCCCGGTGGCCGTCGCCGTCGAGCAGGACGCGACCGGCAACGCCTGGCCGCTCGCGCTGGCGTGGGCCAAGGGGATCGGCGGCCTGCGGGCCGGCGGCATCCGGACCACCTTCACCGAGGAGACCGAGACCGATCTGTTCGGGGAGCAGACCGTCCTCTGCGGCGGGATGTCCCACCTCGTCCAGGCCGGGTTCGAGGTCCTCACCGAGGCCGGCTTCCAGCCGGAGATCGCCTACTTCGAGGTCCTGCACGAGCTGAAGCTGATCGTCGACCTCATGTACGAGGGCGGGATCGCCAAGCAGCGCTGGTCGATCTCCGACACCGCCGAGTACGGCGACTACACGACCGGGCCCAAGATCATCGACTCGGGCACCAAGGACCGGATGCGCCAGGCCCTGGCCGACATCCGCGACGGCTCGTGGGCGGCCGGCTTCATCGCCGACCAGGACGCGGGCGCGCCGGAGTTCAAGGCGCTTCGGGCGAAGGAGCAGGTCCACCCGATCGAGGAGGTCGGCGCCCGGGTGCGGAAAATGATGCCCTGGATCAACTCCGGCGACACCGACTACACCGAGGGCACCGCCGCCCGCTGAGCGGGCGATCTCGTCAGCACGACCCGCTGCCGCGCCGACCGGGAGACCGGTCCGCGCGGCAGCGGCGTCCCCGGGCACGACAGGGGTCTCGTCGCACGGCCCCGGCCGTGGCACGATCCGACGGGTGACCAGCCGGCCCGCCGCGGAGCAGCACCTCCGCGACCTCGCGCGGCTGCGGCGCGTGCGTGACCGGATCGACCGCGAGCACGCCCGTCCGCTGGACGTCGAGGCCCTCGCCCGCGGGGCGAGCATGTCCGCCGGACACCTCAGCCGGGAGTTCCGCCGCGCCTACGGCGAGGCCCCGTACGGGTACCTGATGACGCGGCGCGTCGAGCGGGCGATGGCGCTGCTGCGCCGGGGCGACCTCAGCGTGACCGAGGTCTGCTTCGCGGTCGGCTGCTCGTCGCTCGGCAGCTTCAGCAGCCGCTTCACCGACCTGGTCGGGGTGACACCGAGCGCCTACCGGCGCGACGCGGCGCTGGTGTCGGCGGGACTGCCGTCATGCGTGGCGGGGCAGGTGACCCGACCCGTCAGGAAGGCCGTCCTGGCCGGGGTGGTCGGGGTGGCGACCGGACCGGTCAGGGACGGAGAAGCGCCGACCGCCGCGTCGCTCCTAGCGTGACCGCCATGGACCTCACCCTGTACTCGGCGTTCCTCCCGCAGGACGACCCGGAGGCCGCGCTCGCGTTCTACCGCGACCTGCTCGGCTTCGAGGTGCGCAACGACGTCGGGTACGGCGGGCTGCACTGGATCACCGTCGGTCCCGCCGGCGGCGCCGGGACGTCGATCGTGCTGCACCCGCCGGCGGTGGATCCCGGCGTCACCGCCGACGAGCGCCGCACCGTCACCGAGATGATGGCCAAGGGCACCTACGCGATCATCACCCTGGCCACCGCCGACCTCGACGCGACCTTCGAACACCTGCAGGCGGGCGGCGCCGACATCGTGGCGGAGCCCACCGACCAGCCCTACGGGATCCGCGACTGCGCGGTCCGCGACCCGGCCGGGAACCTGATCCGGATCAACGAGGTGCGGTGAGCGTCGGGCGGGACGTCCTCCGGGTGGTCGGCGCGCGGGTGAACAACCTCCGCGACGTCAGCGTCGAGATCCCCAAGCGCCGGCTGACGGTGTTCACCGGCGTCTCCGGCTCGGGCAAGAGCTCGCTGGTGTTCGGCACGATCGCCGCGGAGTCCCGGCGGCTGGTCAACGAGACCTACAGCGCGTTCGTGCAGGGGTTCATGCCGACCCTCGCGCGGCCCGAGGTCGACGTCCTCGAGGGACTCACGCCGGCGATCCTCGTCGACCAGCAGCGACTGGGGACCGACACCCGCTCCACGGTCGGCACCGCCACCGACGCCAACGCGATGCTGCGCATCCTGTTCAGCCGGCTCGGCCGTCCCCACATCGGCTCGCCGCAGGCGTACTCCTTCAACGTGGCCTCGATCAGCGGGGCGGGTGCGGTCTCCGTCCAGCGCGGCGGGCAGACGGTGAAGGAGCGTCGCAGCTTCAGCATCACCGGCGGGATGTGCCCGCGGTGCGAGGGCCGGGGCAGAGTCACCGACATCGACCTCACCGCGCTGTACGACGACCGCCTGTCTCTGGACGAGGGTGCGCTCACCGTCCCCGGCTACAGCATGGACGGCTGGTTCGGCCGCATCTTCCGCGGCTGCGGCTTCTTCGACCCCACCAAGGCGATCAGCACGTTCACCAGGCGACAACTAGCCGACCTGCTGTACAAGGAGCCGACCAAGATCAAGGTCGACGGCGTCAACCTGACCTACGAGGGGCTGATCCCGAAGCTGCAGAAGTCGATGTTCGCCAAGGACGTCGACTCCCTGCAGCCGCACGTCCGCGCGTTCGTGGAACGGGCGGTGACCTTCGCGACCTGCCCCGAGTGCGGCGGTACCCGGCTCTCGGCGGCCGCCCGCTCGTCGACGGTCGACGGCGTCAGCATCGCCGATGCCTGCACGATGCAGGTCAGCGACCTCGCCGCGTGGGTGCGCGGGCTCCACGAGCCGTCGGTGGCCCCGCTGCTCTCGGCCGTGGCGCAGATCCTCGAGTCGATCGCCGAGATCGGGCTGGGCTACCTGTCCCTCGACCGGCCGTCGGGCACGCTGTCCGGCGGTGAGGCCCAGCGCATCAAGATGGTCCGCCAGCTCGGCTCGGCCCTCACCGACGTGACCTACGTCTTCGACGAGCCCACCACCGGCCTGCACCCGCACGACATCGCGCGGA
>CAXSIB010000243.1:0-5403 GCA_964237095.1 uncultured Actinomycetales bacterium | reverse complement strand
GGTGGGCGGCCGCGAGGGACTCCTCCGCCAGCCCGACGAGGTCGGCCATGGCCGGGTTGACCCCGGCGAGGGTCAGCTCGGCCTCGACCGTCTCGACCTCCAGGCCCCAGACGTCGGTCAGGATCCGCTGCACCCAGCCGGTCGCGTGGTCCCAGCCGGCGCGCGGGGTCCCCGGGCCGTAGCCGCCGCCGCGGGCGACCACCAGGACCGCCGGGCGCCCGGCCAGCGGCTGCCCGGCGCCGGGGCCGAAGCGGGCGTCGGCGAGCACCAGGTCGAACCAGGTCTTCAGGTACTCCGAGACGCCGAAGTTGTAGAGCGGGGACGTGATCAGGTAGCTGTCGGCGTCGAGCAGCTGGTCGGCGAGGGCCTCGACCAGGGCGACGGTCTCGACCTGCTCGGGGGTCCGCCGGTCGGCGGGCACGTAGCCGGCGCCGGCGGCGATCGGCCATGCCTCGGCCGGGAGCGGGGCGATCGCGAGGTCGCGGCGCACGATGCGGCCGCCCGGGTGCGCGGCCTGCCAGGCGGCCTCGGTGGTGTCGGCGACGGCGCGGCTGACGGAGCCCTCGGTGCGGATGCTGGAGTCGAGGCGGAACAGGGTGGGCACGGGAGGCTCCTGGAGGTCGGTGGGACGGGACGGTGCCGGTCGGCTCGACCGTCGGGCCGGTGCAGCCGCGCCCGAGAGCTCCTCGGTCGAGCCGACCGTCTGTCGGGCAGAGCTTCTGTCTCGAACACTACATCCTCGGGCGGGCGGTAGGCTCGGGGGTATGCCACGCCCGCCGGTGCCCCCGCTCGAGAGCGGCGCGGACACCTCGCCGTGTGACGGCTCGGCGGTGGTCCTGAGCGGCCCGGACCAGACGTCGATCGACGCCGACCTCGGCTGGGCTCTCGGGGTCGTCTTCCGCTCCTACCTGCACACCGCCGGCACCGCGGTGCACGACGTCCCCGCCGGCCCGCGCGGCTACCAGGTGCTCGCCGCCGCCGTCCGCGAGGACCCGCGCCCGCAGGCGGTCCTCGCCCAGCACCTCGGCGTCGACCGCACCGTGATGACCTACCTGGTGGACGACCTCGAGCGGGCCGGGCTCATCGAGCGCCTGCCCGACCCGGCCGACCGCCGCGTCCGCCGGATCGGCGCGACCGACGCCGGGCGGGCCACCCTGCTCGAGATGGACGCGCGCCTGCGCACCGCGGAGGACGTGGTCCTGGGCGTGCTCACCCCGGCGGAGGCGGTCGCGTTCCGGGACATGGTGCGGCGCCTCGCCTGCCGCGCCGCCTCGACCGGCCCCGACGGGTCCGGGTCCGTCGTGCCCGCGGGCGTCACGGACACCACCGCGTGCGAGGCGGCCTCGGCCCTGGTGGGCGGCGCGTGACCGCGGACCTCGGCTTCGCCCGGGTGGACCTCGACCGGGCGGCCCGCACCGGGGACCCCGAGGTCGTCTGGGCGGAGGGCAAGACCCCCGAGCAGACCCTCGCGATCATGACCACCCTGGCCCGCGAGCACCCCGACCGGGCGGTGCTGGCCACCCGGGTGCCGGCCGCGACCGCGGCGGTCCTCGCGGCCGGGCTGCCCGGGGTCGTCCTCGACCCGACGGCCCGGACCGCGGTGGTCGGCCCGCTGCCGACCCCCGCCGGGCTGGTGCTGATCGTCTCCGCGGGCACCTCCGACGCGCCCGTGGCCGCCGAGGCCGCGGTCACCGCGGCGGTCGTCGGCGCGGGCGTCCGGCGCATCAGCGACGTCGGGGTCGCCGGCATCCACCGGATCCTCGCCGTCCGCGACGACCTCGCCGCGGCCGACTGCCTCGTCGTCGTCGCCGGGATGGACGGCGCGCTGCCGTCGGTCGTGGGCGGGCTGACCGGGGTCCCGCTGGTCGCCGTGCCCACGTCGGTCGGGTACGGCGCGAGCTTCGGGGGCGTCGCGGCGCTGCTGACGATGCTGAACTCGTGCGCCCCCGGGGTCGTCGTGGTGAACATCGACAACGGCTTCGGCGCGGGCCTGTTCGCGGCCCGCGTCGCCCGGCGCGCGCACCCGGCTCCGGTCGGGGCGCCCGCGGCGTCCTCGTCGGCCCGGGTCGCCGCGAACAGCGGCGGGGCGATCACCAGCGCCTCCGCGTGAGCGTGCTCTGGTTCGACTGCGCGTCGGGGATCTCCGGGGACATGACCCTCGGGGCGCTGCTCGACCTCGGTGTCCCCCTGCCGGTGCTGCAGTCCGCGGTGGACGCGGTCGTCCCGGGCCGGGTCTCCCTCGGCTCCGAGCGGGTGACCCGCGCCGGGATCGCGGCCGTGCACGCCCTCGTCGACGCCCCCGAGGAGGCGACCCACCGGCGCTGGGACGACGTCCGGGCCCTGCTCACCGGGGCCGACCTGGCCGCGGGGGTCCGCGGGCGGGCCCTGGCCGTCTTCGCCGCGCTCGCCGAGGCCGAGGGCCGGGTGCACGGGGTCGCCCCGGGCGAGGTCCACTTCCACGAGGTCGGGGCCCTCGACGCGATCGCGGACGTGGTCGGGGCCGCGGCCGGGCTGGAGCACCTCGGGGTCACCTCGGCCGTCGCCTCCACGGTGTCCCTCGGCGGTGGCACCGTCCGCGCCGCGCACGGGCGGCTCCCCGTCCCGGGCCCGGCGGTCGTCGCCCTGCTCGCCGGCGCCCCCACCGCGGGCGGGCCGCTCGAGCGGGAGCTGACCACCCCGACCGGCGCCGCGATCCTGGCGGCGACCGTGACGGGGTGGGGGCCGCAGCCGCCGATGTCCGTGCGGGCACAGGGGTTCGGGGCCGGCACCGCCGACCCCCCCGGGCACGCCAACGTGCTCCGCCTGGTGCTCGGCGAGCCGATCCCCACGGCTGCGGCGAGATCCGTGACGATCCCGGGCGCCTCGACCCTGCCGGCGCGGGCCGACGTCCACGGCGGCGGGCGGGGTCCCGCGGTCCTCGTCGAGGCGACCGTGGACGACCTCGACCCGCGGGTGTGGCCGGGGGTCGTGGCCGCGCTGCTGTCGGTCGGCGCGCACGACGCCTGGCTGACCGCCGCGCTGGGCAAGAAGGGCCGCCCCGTGCAGGTGCTGACCGTCCTCGCCGACGAGGCCTGCCTGGGCGCCGTCCGCGACGTCGTGTTCACGGCCACGTCGACGATCGGGCTGCGGGAGACCGCGGTCGCGAAGACCGCGCTCGAGCGGCGCGGCGCCGAGGTCACCGTGGCCGGTCAGCCGGTGCGGCTCAAGCTGGCCGTCCGCGACGGCCTCGTCGTCAACGTGTCGGCGGAGTGGGAGGACGTCGCGGCCGCGGCGGCGGCGTCGGGCCGGCCGGCGAAAGCCCTGCTGGCGCAGGCGGTCGCGGCCGGCTGGGCGCTGGGTGACGAGGGGCCGATGGATCGGGAGCCGGGTGGCCGGGAACCGGTTGGCCCGGAGCCGGGCGGCCGAGCCGGCTGAGCCACGGGGCACGCCCGGCCAGCGCGGTCCACGCCCCGGGCCGGGTGAGACGGACCACGACGGCTGCGATGAGCAGCAGGTGCACGGCCGGGCTGAGGTCGTGCTCGAGGTGGAGCTGCACCGACGCCAGCGAGGGCGGCAGCCGCTCGGTCGGCGGCAGGCTGCGGGTCGCGACGTAGGCCAGGCAGATGACGGTGCTGCGGACCAGCAGGACCACGTCGAGACCCGACGCGGCCAGCAGGCACAGGGGGATCCACGCGGTCATGTCGTACCAGGGCAGGGTGTAGTAGCCGCCGAGCAGCCACGCCAGGCTGACCACGAACGCCGCCCGGGCGGCCTCGCCGACCCGGGCCGGCCCGGTCGCGCTCCCGCCCGTCCCGGCGGCGGCGGCCCACAGGCGGCGCATCCGCTCCACCGTCAGACCGGTCACGGCCGCGCCGGTGCCGACCGGGATGGACACGGCGGAGGTCCGCGGTGCCAGCAGCGACGGCGCCGCCTGCCCGGCGAGCAGGACGACCAGGACCAGCACGGCGACCCAGCTCAGGTCCGCCATGACCGTGTTGACGTTCCCGCCGGTGCCGGTGGACCAGCCGACGACGTCCTTGGCGAACTGCCAGGGCGAGGAGGACGACAGGTACCCGCGCGCCCGGCTGGTCTGCGCGAGGGCCTCGGGCAGCACCGGGGCGTAGGCGGCGCCGGCCACGACCACGGCCGCCCCGACGAGGGCGACCGCCTGTCGCGGCTGGCGGCGCACGGCCCACAGCAGCCCGGCCCCCACGAGGACGTCGACGAGCTTGACCGTGCCCGCCGCGCCGAGGGCCACCCCGGACAGCAGCGCGCTGCGCCCGAGCAGCAGCAGCGCCGCGACGAGGAACGCGGCCGCGATGGCGTCGTTGTGCCCCCCGGTCAGCACCGCCCACACCATCAGGGGGTTGACCCACCACAGCAGCACGACGCGGCTGCGCGCGGCCCGGCTGTGACGCGCGATCACCAGCAGGAGCAGGCCGGCGACCAGCCAGCCGAGCGCGTTCGCGAGCGCCATCCAGAACACGGTGAGCGCGGTCGACGGACCGGCGAGCCAGGAGGCCAGCGACTGCTCCCCCGTCGCGAGCGGGCCGTAGACCGAGGTGACCTGCTGCCACGGGCCCTCGGTGGACCGCCCGACCGGATCACCCACCAGGACGAGCGCCCGGGGCGTCACGAGGTACGGATCGCCGCCCAGGCTGGCGAGGCGGCCGTAGGCGGCGTAGATGAGGGGATCCCCGGTCGACCCGGGCGGCAGCGCGACCGTGGCGAGGACGGCCGCCGTGCCCCCGGCCACCCAGCGGCCCGCGCGGGGCACCCAGCCGCGGGCGAGGTCGAGCAGCCCGGTGCACAGAGCCGCACCGCCGAGGAGCAGCGCCGCGGCCGTCGCCGGCACGACGAACCAGGCCGTGGGGTGGGTGTCGGCGTGCCACGGCGGGGCCGCGGCGGAGTCCCCGCCCAGGGTCAGCACGATCGCCGACGGGCCGAGGACCGCGACCACACACGTGATCAGGAACGAGCACGCCGCCAGCAGCGCCGGGCGCCGCCCGGGTGCGCCGAGCCGGCGTCTCACCGGCGGCCGCGGCGGGTGCGACCGGCGCGGTCCTGACCGAGCGCCGCGGCGACGTCGACCAGCTGCCGCGCGCGGTGGCGGCGGCCGGCGGGGTCGTCGCCGGTGGCCCGGTGGGTCAGCGGGACGGGGACCTCACGCAGCCGGAAGCCGAGGCGGAGCAGGTCGATCGTCATCCGGGTCTCGACCCCGAACCCCGGCGCGAGCGGTCGGACCGCGGCGAACGCGACCCGGGTGAGGCACCGCTGCCCGGACAGCGGCGCGACCGGGCGGAAGCCGGTCGCGCGGGCGATGCCGGCCCGGGCCAGACCGACCACGAGACCGAGGCCGCCCGCCGGGGAGCCGTCGGCGCGGCGCTGCGGCGGCAGGACCCCGACCGTGGCGTCGACGCTGCC
>CAXSIB010000242.1:0-5405 GCA_964237095.1 uncultured Actinomycetales bacterium | reverse complement strand
CCGGCGCGACCTGGCGCTCGCCGGGCTGGTGGCCGGGGCCGCGGCGGACAGCGCGCGCGGCCGCCTCCGGCGCCTGCGCGGGGACGACCCGGCCACGGTCCGCCGGGAGCTCCGGGCGCGGAACACCGCACGCACACGAGCCACCCTGGGCGGTCTCAAGGGCGGTGCGCTCAAGGCCGGACAGCTGCTCGCGACGGTCCAGGCCGTGCTGCCCGCCGATCCGGACGCCGGCTGGGCCGACGCTCTGGACGCCCTCGTCGCCGACGCGGGCGCCGTCCCCTTCGCCCAGCTCGAGCCGGTGCTGCGCGAGGACCTCGGGACGGACTGGCGGTCGCGCTTCCGGACCTTCGACGAGGACCCGGTCGCGGCGGCGTCGCTCGGGCAGGTCTACCGCGCCCGCTGGCCCGACGGCCGCGACGTCGCGGTCAAGATCCAGTACCCGGGGATCGCCGCCGCGCTGGCGGCGGACCTGCGGGCGGTGTCGCGGGTCACCCGACTCGTCGGCGTCCTCGCCCGCGGGCTCGCCCTGCCCCCGCTGGTCGCCGAGCTGCGCACCCGGCTCGTCGCGGAGCTGGACTACCGCCGCGAGGCCGCGTCCCAGCAGGCGTTCGCCACCTGGTACGACGGCGACCCCGAGGTGGCCGTCCCGGGCGTGGTGCACGCCGCTCCCCGGGTGCTGGTGGGGGAGTGGCTGCCCGGCCGGCCCCTCGCCGAGGTCGCGCGGTCGGGCTCGCAGGCCGAGCGCGACCGCACCGGGGAGCGCTTCCAGCGGTTCCTGCTGTCCGGTCCCGCGCGGGTCGGGCTGCTCTACACCGACCCCCACCCCGGCAACGTGCGCGTGCTCGACGACGGCCGCCTCGGGATGCTCGACTTCGGCTCGACGCTGGCGCTGCCCGGCGGGATGCCGCCGACGTTCGGGCGGCTGATCAGCGCGCTGCTCGCCGGGGATCCCGCGGCGGTCGGGGTGCGGCTGCGGGCCGAGGGGCTGCTCGACCCGACGTCACCGGTCGACCTCGGCCGGCTCACCGACTACCTGTCCCCGTTCACGATCCCCGCCGCCCACGACCGCTGGAGCTACTCCCCGGAGTGGCTGCGCGAGCAGTTCGGCCGGCTGGGGGACCCGCGCGACCCGGACTTCGGGGTCGCCCTGCGCCTCCGGCTCCCGGCCGAGCACCTGTTCACCCAGCGGGTCTGGCTGGCCGTGGTCGGGATCCTCTGCCGGCTCCGGGCGACCGTGCCCGTCGCCCCCGAGCTGGCGCGCTGGCTGCCCGGCTACGCCCGGCCCGTCGCCCGGCCCGTCGCCCGGCCGAGCGGGCCCGCCTGAGCCGCCATCACTTCTCCCGGAGGGCGTTGCGGAGCGCGGTCAGCTGCTGGAGCTGCCAGGCCTGGAAGGTCGCGCCCGCCGGGGACAGGGTCTCGGTGAGGGTGACCACCGGGATGTCGTTCTTCCCGGCCGCCTTGACGGCGGCCGCGACCCCGGGCGTGGAGTCCTGCACGTCGTCGATGAACAGCCGGACCTGCTGGTCGGTGAGCTGCTGCTCGACGGCGGCGGCGTCGGCCGCGGAGGGCGCCTGCCCGCGGCTGACCGCGTCGAGGTAGCCCACGGGGGTGAGGATGTCGAGGCCCAGGCTCGCGGCCAGCGGCTCGGCCATCGACGCGCTCGCCCCGATGGCGACCCCGCCGTACTCCGCGCTGACGGACTGCTCGAGCTCGTCGTAGGGCTTCAGCGCGATGTCGGCGAACGTCGCGTGCTGGCGGTCGAAGTAGGCGGTGTCGGCGGGATCGGCGCGCTTCAGGGCCGCGGTGATCGCGTCGACGACCCGGTGGACGGTGTCGCTGGAGTAGCACTGGTTCGGGTTGCCGCCGACGCCGATGCCGGCCACCTCCCCGACGTCGACCACCACCTGGTCCGTCCCCGGCCGGGTGGCCGCGGCCGCCGTGGCCCAGCTGTCGTAGCCGATCCCGTTGACCACCAGAACCCGGGCGGCGGTGATGTGGCGGACGTCGGGCGCGGTGGGGCGGTAGCCGCGGGACCGCACCGCGGGGCTGGCGACGATCGAGGTCTCCGAGACCCGGTCGCCGCCGAGCTGGGTGAGGATGCTGCCCCAGGAGTCGATCGAGGAGACCACCTCGATCCGGGCGGCCGCCGTGGGGGCGCTCCGGCCCACGTGTGACATGTCGCATGACGCGGCAGCCGACAGCGCCAGGCAGAGGGCGAGGCCGGCGCCCGCGGCGGTGCGGGCTTGCCTGCACGTCGGCAGGGACACGGGAGGACTGTAGGGGCCCGCCCGCGCGGCGCCCCGTCCGGCGGGGCGGTCCTCAGACCCCGGTCGGGGCGGACCCGGGGTCGTCGCCGGGCGGTGCGGGGGCGGGCTCGATCAGGTACGGGATCCGGGCCGCCCGGAACAGGTCGTCGAGGCGTTCGTTGACCGCGTGCGCGAGCACGTCCTGCTGGAGGGGCTCCAGCGGCAGCACCCCGTTCAGGAAGGCGTCGATCTCGACCCGGTCGTTGACCCCGCCGAGTGCGGCGTAGCGCACCCAGAGCTGGGTGATCGTGAGACCCGCCCGACGCCGGCCGGCGTCGAAGAGCGGGTGGCGGCCCGCGACGCTCACCGGCGGGGCTGCTGGACGGTCATGGCCGATCCCCTCGGGGGACGGCCGCCTGCCGGACCGTGCGACGGACGCCAGGACCGGCCCCCGCGTGCTGCTGGACTGCCGCCCACCATACGGATCCCGGGACGGTGGGCCGACCGCTCGACCGCTCGACCGACCGCTCGACCGACCGCGGTCAGGACGGGGTGGGGCGGTCAGGACGGGATGGTCGGACCCGGTGGTCAGGCGGCGGGGGCCGACGGGGCCGGCAGGTTCGCGGCGGCCCAGGCGGTCAGGTGGTCCATGACCGGGAGCAGGGCCTGTCCGGCCGGGGACAGCCGGTAGGTGACCGCGACGGGGGGCCCGTCGTCCACCGACCGGAGCACCAGGCCGGCGCCGCCCAGCTCGGCGAGGCGGTCGGACAGGACGGAGTCGCTGATGCCGGTGACCGAGCGCCGCAGCTCGGCGAAGCCGGCGGGGCCGCCGGTGAGGGTGCCGAGGACGAGGCCGTTCCAGCGCTTGCCCAGCAGGGAGAACGCGCGGGTGAGGGCGGCGTCGCAGGGCCGCGGGCCGCACGTGCCGTCCCGGCCGTCTCTCTCGCGCGTCACAGGACCACTCTAGCAAGCTGCTACTGTCGCCGGTGTCGCTAGTAAATCCGTAGTGACCTGTCGATCCGGAGCGCTGTCGATCGAGAGCACCGGCCGATCGACCGGAGCAGCCGTCAGGAGCCACCGTGTTCGTCGCCACCGCCGTCCTGTCCGTCCTGTTGGCCGCCGTCCTGCTCGAGTCCGCGCGGGGCAAGCTCGCCGGGGACCGCGCGCAGCTGGAGACCCTCGACCGGATCGGCGTCCCGCGCTCGTTCGTCCCCGCACTCGCCTGGTTCCAGGGCGCCGGCGGGGTCGGCCTGCTCGCCGGCCTGCTGTGGTGGCCGCTCGGCGTGGCCGGCGCGGTCCTGGCGGCCGGCTACTTCCTCGGGGCCGTCGCCGCCCACCTGCACCGCAGCGACCTCCGGGTGGTCGCCCGCCGGGTGGTCGCCCGCCTGGTGGCCGCCGCGGGCGCCCTCCTGGTCATGGGTCTCCAGGTCCTGAGTGTCTGAACCCGAGTGTGTGAGCGCCAGCGCCTGACGGCGGTCGGCGTCGCCGCGGGCCGGCCGCTCAGGGAGCGGTGACGACGACCGCGACCGGCGCCCGGCGGTGGCCGACGGCGGCGGCGCCCAGCGCGACCGCGATGACCACGGCCCCGTACACGGTGGCCGTGGGCCGCAGTCCGAACGACGGCACGGCGAGGCCGGCGACGATCGCCGAGCCGCCGAAGGCGCCGTAGCTGAGGACGAAGAGGGCTGCGAAGAGCTCCGCGCGCTGGGCCGCCGAGGCGAACGGCGCCACCGAGCCGAGGGCCGCGACGAACGCGGCGCCGAAGCCGATCCCGGTGACCGCCAGGCCGGCGAAGAACAGCGCGGTCGAGGTCACCGCGAGGGACCCGAGCACCACCGCGACCCCGGCGGCCAGGACGACCGACGCCCGGACCATGGTCGTGCGCGCGTCGCGCCGGGCCGCGGCCACCGACGCGGCCGAGCCGACCGCGGCCACCGCGGTCACGACGAGCCCGCCGACCAGGTGGTTGCGCACCCCGAAGACCCCGACCGCGAGCGACGGCCCGAGGGACAGGACGAGGCCGCCGACCGCCCACGTCGCGACCAGCACCGGCGCGGCGCGGCGGAAGGCGGGCCGTGCGGCGGCGGGCACCGAGACGTGCGGGCGCAGCGACGCCAGCGCCCCGGCGCGGAACCGGCCGCTCTCGGGCACCAGCGGCAGCGCCGCCAGCAGCACCACGAACAGCACCCCGAGGACCGCGTAGACGAGCACCCGCGGGTCGGGCGCGTACTGGACGAGCGCGCCCGACGCGAGTGCGCCGACCGCGAGCCCGAGGGACGGGCTCGCGGTGTTCACGGCCGCGGCGAGGCTCGTCCGGCCGCCGGGGGCCAGGTCCGCGACCGCAGCGCTCAGCGCACCGACCGCGAGCCCGGTCGCGAAGCCCTGCACCGCCCGCGCGGCGAACAGCAGGCCCACGTCGTGCGCGGTCAGGAACGCGACCATCGAGGCCACCTCGACGACGAGCGCGACGGCGATCACCCGGCGCCGGCCGACGAAGTCCGACAGGCCGCCGGCGGTCAGCAGCGCCACCAGGAGGGCGACCGCGTACGTCGCGAAGACGAGGGTGAGGACGAGGGCCGAGAAGTGCCACCGCGCCTGGTAGACGAGGTACAGCGGCGAGGGCGCGCTGGACGCGGCGAAGAACACCACCACCGTGGCCGCGAGCAGCCAGAAGCCGACCGTCCGCCGCCGCCCGGCGGCGGTGGTCGCGGTGGTCGCGGTGGTGGTGGTCACGGGGATCGGATCGGCCCGTCCGTCCGGGTCGGTCGCGGCGGCCGGGCCGGCCGGGTCGGCTGGATCGAGGACGGTGGCCGCGACGGGCGCGGACGGCCGGGCGGGGGTGCTGACGTCCACGGGGGCTCCCGGATGGTTCGAATCGGATGGAACTCTTCGGAGCGTAGCCCAACGGTTCCACGACAGTCGAACTGTTTCGTGGGATGGCGGCGGGGATCGCAGGCGGCCGGTGTTCCGGCCCTCGCGCGGCCCGCCGACCGCGGAGCCCGGTGTCCGCGCGCGGACACGAGCGGTCAATCCGCCCCGCCGGCCTCCGCGGGGCGGACGATCCCGGGGGCGATCACCGTGGTCGCGGGGGATCGTCGGTGGGCCGGGAGGGGAGGGCGGCAGGTGTCCCTCACGAGACCGGCGCCGGCCGGCGCCGGG
>CAXSIB010000241.1:0-5417 GCA_964237095.1 uncultured Actinomycetales bacterium | reverse complement strand
TCGCGGCCCAGATCACGAACACCACGAGGGCGGCCCAGGTGAGGCTGTCGAACCAGCTCGCGAGGGCGAACATGAGGAACAGGGACAGGAAGAGGACCGCGAAGTACCCCGCGGCGCCGGCGCCGCCGAAGGCGCCCGCGATCGTCCCGGCCTTCTTCGCCTCCGCCTTCACCTCCAGCTTCGCCAGCTCGATCTCCTGGCTGACCAGCTTCGACAGGTCCGCGGTCACCCCGCGCAGGATCTCCCCCACCCCCACCTGGGAGACGTCGACGCCGGACCCCGCGGTGGTGTCGTGGCCGAGAGGGGTGCTCACCGCGCCCCCGTGTCCAGGTAGGTGGTCTCCCCGGTGGCGTACGTGGATGTCGTCGTCCCGGCCGTCGTCCCGTATCCGGACGTGAGCGGGTCGGACACCGGCGGGAGGGTCCCGTACGGGTCCTCCGCGACGGGCACCGGGACGTAGCCGCCGGACACCACCGTGGTCGACGTCGGGGTCACCGACGGCGTGGTCGGCACCGAGGTCGACGTCGTGTCGGCCGCGGCGGCACGGCCGCCGCGGACGAGGCGACCGGTGAGGACACCGGCGACGACGGCGCCGAGGAGGAACCCACCGGGCCGGCGGGCGGCCGAGCCCCGCAGGTCCGCGACCACCGACTCCGGCTCACGGTTCTCCAGGTAGTCCGCGAACCGGTGCCCCCGCTCGGACAGGGTCTGCGCCGCCTGCGACGCCGCACCGTGGCTCTCGCCCTGGTGCTCGCTCATCTGGTGCAGCTCCTCCGCGAGGGACCGGACCGCCTGCGCCAGCTGGGCCGCCGCCTTCCCGGCCTGCTCCGACAGCTGGCCGCGGACCTGGTCGGTGAGGTCGCGGACCTGGTCCAGGGCTTCGCCGGCGACGTTGGAGACCTGCTCCTTCGTCGTCCCGACGACGTCGGAGGCGGCCGAGGCCGCCTGGGAGGAGACGGTGGCCACCTCCTGCTGCGCGGTCTGCGCCGTCTGCGTCGCGGCGTGCTTCGCCGTCTGCGCGGTCGCGGCCGCCTCGTCCTTCGCAGTGCCGGCGGTCTCGCCGGCGGCGCTCTTCGCCTGCTGCGACACCTGCTCTGTGCTCATCCGGTGGTGCTCCTCTCGGTGGTCGACGCTCTCGGGGTCATGACGGGGGGTGGTGGCGGTCGCTCCGCCCCCGGGGAGCACCGCACCGCGACAGGCTTACACACAAAGGCTCGGCACGGGCAGTCGAAGCGGACGTCAGCGGGTCGCGTCGGACACGTCGAGGTCGACCTGCTCCCGGCGGAGCTCGGCGGTGACCGTCTCCGTGCCCACGACCGTCCGGGTCCCGACGACGATCCGCTCGACCGGGACCGTCTCCTTCACCGCGACCGCCCGTTCCGCGTACAGGACGAGGTCGAGCACCTGCGGGGACAGCTCCACCACGACGGCCCCGCCGGGACCGCCGGCGACGGCGGGGACGCCGTCGGCGATCGGCTCGCGGAGGACCTCGACCTCGTCGTGGCGGACCTCGACGGTGCGGGTGACGGTCTCGCTGCGGATCGTCGTCCGGATCCGGACCCGCCCGGTCTCGCGGCGTTTGAGACCCACCCGCAGGCGCTCCGCCGAGCGGACGATCGTCTGCCCCGCCTCGACGTCACGGTCGGCGGGGGCGTCGCGGGCCGGTCCCCCGTCAGCGGCGTCGCCCTCGGGGGGAGCGGTCACGGGACCGTCGGCCCCGGGGTGCCGTGCGTGCCTCCGGTAGTGGGCGAGCACCTCGTCCTCGTCGGCGGGGGACAGCTCGCGTCCCGGCTCGTGGTGCGGCGCCCCGGCGATCGCGCGGGCGTCGAACGGCACCTCCAGCCAGCCGGCCGCGAGCCGGGCGCCCTCCACCGGGACCAGGGCCGGCCGGCCGCCGACGAGGTCGCCGTCCAGGAGCACCCAGCGGGCCCGGCCGTCGGCCGGGTCGACGTACACCTGCTCGACCGTGCCGAGCGGGCGTCGGTCGGCGTCGCGGACCGGCGCGCCGAGCACGGCCGCCGGGTCCCGTGCGCTCGGACCGCTCACCACGTCCCCGACCCCGAGCCCGAGCCGGGTCTCAGGCCACGACGATGTCGTCGACGACGACGTCGACGGGCAGGTCGACGACCAGCAGGCGCAGCAGCCTGCGGACCCGGTCGGCGATCTCCGGCAGGGGGTCGCCGTAGACCGCGACGACGTGGACCTCGAGGCCGTGCGGGGTGTAGCGGACGCCGGCGACCCGCCGACCGGGCAGGTAGGTCGCGACCTCGCCGAAGGTGCCGCCGGAGAGGTCGGCCACGCCGCGGCAGCCGAGCACGGCCGCGGCGACGGTGTCCGCGTCGGGGTAGCTCGCCGCGGGCACGTCCACGATGTCAGCGGTCGCAGCGGTCGCGGGCGGGGTGCTCGTGGCGGTCCTGGCGGGCGGGGCGGGCTGGGCGCTCATGGGTGGTCCTTCCTCAGGGGTGGCGTCGATCGTGGCCGGACCGGGCGGCCGCTCGCAACGGACACGCGGGCGTGGGCGGGTCAGATCAGGTCGGGCCGGGTCCTGGGCGGCGGCCCGGTGATCTCGACCTGCTCGGCTGACAGCTCCGCGGTGACCGGGACCCGGACGACGACGCCGCGCACGTCCACGCGGACCCGCTCGGCCGCGCGCACCTCGACGGAGATCGTCGGCACCTCCTCGTGCAACACGATCACCACCGGCCCGCGGGCGGCCTCGGCGTCGGTGAAGCCGTAGGGACCCGGCTCCCCGGCGCGGGCGAGGACGTCGTCGGCGGTGGACCGCTCGATCTCGAGGACCTCACGGCGGACCTGCACCTCGACGAGGCGGGTCTCGGTCACGATCCGGCGGACGAGGCGGACCCGCTCCGAGGGCACCCGCTCGAGGTCGACCCGCAGGCGCTCCTCGTGGCGGACGACCTCGACCCCGACCCGGCCCACCGACCCCGGGACCCCCTCGACCGACGATCCGGTCACCGACCCCGGGTGGGGGCCGGTGGCCGGATCGTCAGCACGGACGGGACTGTCGGACACAGCGCCGTCCTCGGGACGCCGGGTTCAGCGGTCGGTCGTCGAGGTCGGGCCGTTGGCGCCGTCGATCTCGATGTTCTCCTTGCGGACGTCGGCGGACACCGTCTGCTGCTCGGTGACCTCCTTCGTCCCCAGCTTGATCCGCTCGACCGGCACGGTCTCCTTGGCCACGACGGGCGCCTGCTCGTGCAGCGTCACCTCGTGGACCTCCTCGGTCAGGTCACCACCGGACAGGGCGTCCCCGACGTTGGCGTCGGTGATGGCCTCGCGGGAGACGGTGACCTCCTCGTGAGTCACCGGCACGGTCTGGGTCACCGTCTCGCTGGTGATGTACTTCCGCAGCCGCGCCTTCCCCGCCTCGCGGGTCTCGGTGCCCACCCGCAGCCGCTCCTCCGAGCGGGTCATCGCGTCGTCGGTGTTCGGGCCCGAGGTGTCATGGCCCACCGTGTCGGTCCGGTCGGTCGTGCTGGTGTCCGTGCCGCCGGCGTAGGTCGTGCCCGTGTCGACCGTGCCGGTGTCGACCGTCCCGATGTTCGTCCGGCCGCTGTCCGTGGTCGTGCCGATGTCGGTCGTCCCGGTGCCGCTGCCGAGGTCCGGACCGCCGGTCGCGGTGACCGTGTCGCCGCCGTAGGGGACGCCGTAGTAGGTGAACAGCTCGCGCTCGTCGTCGACGCTGATCTCGGCGCCCGGGTCGTGGTTCGGGGCGTTCTTGACCAAGTCCTTGGCGTAGGGGACGGACAGCTTCGAGCCGTCCCAGTCGGCGGCCGCGAGCGGCACCAGGGAGATGTTGCCGCCGAACAGGCCGGTCTTGACCGCGGCCCACTCCGGCTTCGAGGTCTCGTTGTCGAGGTACACCTCGTCGACCTTCCCGAGCTTGTCGCCGCCGGCGCCGGTGACCTCGACGCCTCGCAGGTCCTCGGGGTTGCTGACGTTCACGGGCATGGTGGTTCCCTCCTCGCGGCCTCCGCCGCGGACTCCGGGCGCACAGCCGCGCACCCGGTCTGGAACGGCCTGCTGGAGCCGGCCGGGTCGTGCCGCCGTCCCTCAGCTCACGGCGCGCCTGAGCAGCCCGGCCGCCACGTTCTTCGGCCGCTGCATCTCCCCCTGCTGCGCGGTCAGCGCCACGAGGACGAGGGTCAGGGACGGGATGGTCCACTGCAGCGCGCGCAGCTTGGTCTGGATCGAGGCGATGTCCGCCGGGGTCTGCGCTGAGGGCTTGACGCCGCCCTCGGCCGGGATGCCGCCCGCGTGCTCCGGGCTCTTGACGGCTGCGGCGCTCTTCGCGCCGAGCCAGCCGCTGACCGCGGTGGCCGCGAGGGCGAGCACGGTCACGACCGTCTTGCCCGCGCTGGCCGCGGCCACGCCGTGCTGGTTCTGGATGCGGTCCTTGTTCACCGCGACGAGCCCGGCGGCACCGACCAGGTGGGCGCCGATCGCGACCGCGTTGACGGGGGACCACCGGGCCCACGCCGCGGTGGCCGTCTTGAACCGGTCACCCGGGTCGCTCACGTCGTTCGCGCCGCCGTTGAAGCCGACCGCACCGGCGAGCGAGCCGCCGAACCAGGCGGCCAGGCCGGCGTCGTGGAGCACTCTCAGGACGAGGTCTTTGTCAGCCATGCCCCCGTCATACCGTCTCCGCGGGACACCGGCGCGGTGAAGCCGACCACCGCCGGGACCGCCGGCCGACCGGCGTCCCGGCGTCGGCGGGATCGCTCCGGCCGGGGGTGGGGACCGCGCTCGACCGCTCACCTTCGGTGCAAAGATGCTCACTGGGAGTCGTCACTCGCGGGCCCCGGACGCCCTCGGGCCGGCCGGGCCCGCCCGGTCCGGAGGAGCTGTGTCCCCGTCATGTCGGCCACGGCCTCCTCGCGCCCCCTCGCGGCGACGCGGGTGACCGCCGCCGTCGGCCGCCGCGCCGAGGTGCTCGAGCTGCTGGCCGCGGGCGACCCGGACACCCCGCTCGTGGCGCGGGTCTGCGAGGTCGGGGCCGAGCTGCTCGGGGTGTCCGGCGCGGGCATGTGCCTGGTCGGCGGGACCCGCCAGCAGGTCCTCGTCCACGGCACCGACCCGCTGATCCAGGAGCTCGAGGACCTCCAGGTCTCCCTCGGGCAGGGTCCGTGCGTCGAGGCCGTGCGCACCGCGGCGCCGGTCCTCGTGCCGGAGCTGACCGGGCACGACGTCGCGGCGTGGGCCGCCTTCGCCGACCGGGCCTGCCACCGGGGGGTCCGGGCGCTGTTCGCGTTCCCGCTGATGGCCGGCGGGGTCCCGATCGGGGCGTTCGACCTCTACCGGGTGCGGCCCGGGGCGCTGGACGCCGTCCAGCTCGCCGACGCGGGGATCCTCGCGCAGGTCGCGGGCGACGCGGTGCTCGCGCGGGCCGACCGCCG